>WJJB01000073.1 GCA_014729935.1 Candidatus Bathyarchaeota archaeon
ATATCAATGAGGGTATATGTCCATAGCTGGTGAAATCGCGTCTTGAGACAGGACATGGTACCAGCGTTAAAGATCATGAGCTCTCCCTCCCCATCACTTAAGTTGTAAAGGTTTGTTATGTGACGGTGGCCGTTGAGAACTAAGTTCACGTTGGTTTCCAAGAGCATCTTAAGCACGTTTCCTGCATCATTGACAGCAGAGCGTTCCCTACCAGTTTTCGGGATGGGCACGAGTTGATGATGAAAACAGACGATTTTAAGTCCAGAATACTGCTCGATGATTTGCTTGAATAATTTTGTAGTGCGGAAACCGATCTCACCTTGATCTTGATCAGGCTCGGTGGAATCCAAGCCAATAATGACAGAATCATTTGGTAATTCAATGGTGAAACTTCTCTTGGGGGTGATATATTCCTCGTACAGGCGATCACCCACGTTCTTCACGTCATGGTTCCCCGGAATGAAAAACATGTTCTCCTTCAACGTGGGATCCAAGAGATCAAACAGCTCGTTCGCATATAAATAATCCGACTTGGTTCCATTATCCGTGATATCTCCAAGATGCAGCACGAAGTCAACGTTCTTTAGTTGATTCACTTGGTTGATGCCCTTCTTCAGAATATCAACACTAAACCTGTCCGAAGTCCGGGATATGTGCGTGTCGGACAAGAGTAGCAAACGCATGCGGCCATCCCACCCAGTCCCACGCTTATCGAGCTTGAACCGGGCGATATTATTACTCTTGATCAATTCTGGCAAGGAGACCATGGTATTATCTCCTTAACCATCACATTTATTGTATTTATCAGTTTCGCGAGAGAAAACCGGCCCCTTTAGATGCGGGATGAATTTCGCCTATTGCAGAAATTCGATGGTTTCCCTCCCTTTTCAAGGGATGGGTTCGATGACTGGAGCAGTTTTCCTCAACCACGCCGTGAAAGTGCTGTTTACCCGAACGCAGCACAAGAAGCATTCCTGTCCGAGACCCTTGGTTGTAAGCGGTAAATATGGAACCACTAACTGGAAGATTGGATTGCGAGGGAGCACGAATCCTTCGAGAAGAACGAAACGCCACCATCATCAATACATATACCGCAGGAACTGCTGGAAGGCACGCTCCGGGAGACCGTGCAAGGCCCGAACCGTCGGACGCGATACTTTCGACGGGAACGACAGTGGTCGGTGAAGGAAGAATCGACGCCCTTTAGTTTAGTTTAGGGCGTGGTAGTTCAACATATCCCCCACCACCTATGGAGTGATTCGCATGGAATGGAGGTAAAAGGCGATGGACAATTAATGAAAAACTTAGATTTCGTATACCTTGTTTGGGTATATGTAGAAATCTGCATCTTTTCGTCCCTGGTGATTGCAGATTACCCTGAAGTCCATGCGCAATCCAACCTTGTGCAGGAACTTCTTGATGTATAGCTTGATTCGACGCTTGCTGATAGGTCTATTCATGTGCAGTTCCAAGTCGTTCTTATCTCGCACCACTTCATTCAACCCGTCAGCCTTCGTCATGCGCTCCTCCAAGAAGCGTGCCAAGTTATTGATATCCGAGTCGTTCGAAAAGGATAGCTGGTCAGCATTGATCGTCAAGGGTGGCACTTGCTTGGCTTTCTTGCTCGATCGCTTCGATGTTTTTTTAGCCATGTTGCTCTACATCCTGCATGGTGTTGCCATGCACGGTAAGAGAATGAAATCTGCTATTATAACATTGCTTTCTGACGTCTGCTGGATTTAGGTTCCTAGGAAATCCTTCGCAATTCTCCCTGCAATGCCTCTATGCGTTTATCGAAGTAACTCACGCCAACATTGAAATGTGCCTTTGATAGGTATTGCCAATCTTTCAAGATACCGAGGAACCTGCGCTTTCGCACTTGGCGTGCAATGTTTCTCTGGATCAAATGAACTCTCAAGTCGGTACCATTGCGATAAAATGGACAATCCTTCCATGAATGCTGGTATCCCGATGGTACCTTTGCTATCTTCTCAATCACGTCGGTAGGTAGCAGGTTTTCTTGTATGGAAACCAAGATGGAGAGAATCTTTGCTTGGGTCAAGGTGAGATCAACGCCACCGAGATTCACGTTCATTTCCCGAACACTAGGATATCGCTCGTTCCCGGGAAGATCCGCGACCACGCAAATGCGTTGTGGATTGATGAAACCTTCAATGAGATACCGTCGACAACTGGTAGCAGGATCAACTTCTCCGTTATAATAGCATGTTGGACAATTTCGCTTCATGATGCGGGAAAGCATCCGATCGGAGGGAAGGGTTGGATGCGCCATGAGCTGGCCAGTATACGCGTCAAGGAGAAATGTCCTGCCATCCTTATCGAAGGTTATGAAGCCGCCCCTGGTTGTGAAAGGGTAACGCAGGTGCTCGTGCAAGAATTCGATGAATGCGCATGTTCTCATCAGGATTATCATGGTGGCGGAATTATTAAATCATGCCCGATGCAAAGATGCGGAGAAATCATCAAGTATTAGAAGAACAGGTTCCAATCGAGTGTATCACGAGTTGCATTGAACATGGATAACACTAGAACTATTAAACCTGCAACCGGTTCACGGATGGATGTCAAGCTACTGGTATATGGGATATTATTCAGCATTGGTTTTTCTCTCATAATATTCTTCACGGGCATGGGATTAGAAGCTCGCTTCACCGGTGGTACGGGTTTCATCGAGGATCAAGGCGTTGCGTGGTATTTCTGGCAACTTCCAGGAGAATTCCGCACCCCGTGGACCAGGATAACCCCGTGGTTATTCTATTTCGCTCATCAGATAACCGTGTGGGTGCTCTCGTGGCGGCTCATGCACGGGGAGCATCAAGGCATGTGGACCAATCAACCCCGGAAGGAACATTACTTGATCCTGGCGGCAAATGCAGGATTTTGCGTGCTTCATTACGTGCAAACACAGTTATGGTATGATGGACTCGCGCAAGACGTGCCAATATGGACCAGCCAAGGAAGCGTGATCGTCATGCTCGTGCTGATCGCCTTGATTGCCAATCGATGGAGGGGGTACGTGTGGGGGAAGAAATTGGCGGTTGGAAGGGATGCGATGAATGGGGCAATAAAATGGCATGGATATTACATATATTGGGCACTTATATACACGTTTTGGTTCCATCCCATGGATTCCTCATTGGCGCTTTTTCTTGGATTCATGTACATGTTCTTGCTCTTATTCCAAGCAAGCACCCCGCTTTTAAAGATCCACTTGAACCACCGGTGGGTGATCTTCCTTGAAATATTCGTGTGGATTCATGGAACCGTAGTTGCCCTCGAGTCGGATTACATCAGGAAAGCAAGCAGCACTGGAATCACTTGGCCCATTTTCTTCTTCGGTTTCCTTGGTATGCTGGTCTTCAATCAAATCCATGGACTCACCAGAAGCAAAGTGGTTAAATTCACGGTATTAGGCATTTACATTTCCTCCATTATCATCACGTACTCGATCATCGGATGGGATCTTGCTTGGCAAATCGTTTCCATTCCTGCCGCGGAACTGCTATCTGTCCTTGCGGCGTGGGGTCTCTTCGCTGTTATCCCCCGTTTAAAACATGCATGGAATCATTCAGAACAGGAGAAAATGCCTGATCAAGCCAAAAAGGTACCACCGTGAAGCAGTAATTCAAGGCCAACCAGCAGCTTTAATATCCTTCCGACTAATCTCAAGCACATGGCGATCTTGAAAAACACGGTTGGACATCGTCCGTTGATTTACCACCAGGATGACTTGGATTGCCCGGTAATTGCAAATGTGGACTTGCTGGTAATCGGCGGGTCGCAATCTGGTGTTGCGGCAGCAATAGCTTGCAGGAGGGGCATGGAATACCTCGGAATGGATCAGCCAAGAATCTTGCTGGTGGAACAAAACAATTACCTGGGTGGGCAATCAGTCACGAACATGGTCTCGCAATGGGAAATACCTGCCTTTCGCCAAAACGTTGGCAAGTGGCAGATAAAAGGTATCGGGATCGAGATGGTGGAACGGATCGTGGAGCTTGGTGGTTCGGACAAGTTATGGGAAGACTTGGTGGATTTGCAGCGGCAAGAAGATGCCGAATGGCCGTCCCTCGGCCAAGACAGGAAGATCCATGGAGAGGAAGCCCTCAATATCGAGGCAATAAAATTCGCCCTGATGGATATGTGCATCGATGATGGCATCGAGCTTTTGCTTGATGCAAGAGTTGTTGCACCCATCGAAACCACCGTCAATCATGACGTGGACATCACGAGCGGATTGGCAAGATTACCGGGTTCCATCCTTCCAGAACATGTCAGGAGCTGTGCAGGGGGAGCCATCGCGGAACATTTTTCAGGGCGGGGGGCGATCCTATCTAAGATCACCATAGATGCTAGCTCGAATGGCCTCATGTGCTGGTGGCTTGCGGGCAAGCATGGATGCACGGTGGACCCACCCAAGCACAGGGGATTAACCCAGTCGTATGTCTGGATAGGAGGGATCAACATGGATGAATTCTTATCGTGGGTTCGAACACTATCGGATGATGTTTTCGAGATGTATCCATCAGATCCAGATCAGATGCAAGCACACGTTGACACGGGAAGGCTCATCTGGTTCAAGAGCAAGGGGATGAACAAGCCGCGGGAAGTATTCGAGGCGGCGGAAAAGCAAGAGGGAGAACAACTCGATGTCTTGTTCAAGGCTGGATTCACTCCCGTGGGATTCTACATGAAATGGGTCGGAAATTATCCAGGCCATGGTGTATTTGCTGTTGACGGACCATACTACCGGGAGGATTCACTTGATGGCGCCACGTGGACCAGCGAGCACGTGAGAAATTTATACGGTTCTTGGGGCTTGTTCCGCATCATCCGGCATATGCCGGGGTTTGAACATGCATATCTCGCCAAGACTTGCGAGCGCATGGGTTTGAGGACAACCCGAGTTCCCCTCGGCTTGTATAAAATCAAGGGAGATGACTTGAAGACCAACCAGGAACATCCAGATGCCATTGGCGTTGCAGACTGGCATGATCGTACCGATGAAGGTGATACGGGAAAATGGGGGTACC
Organism: Candidatus Bathyarchaeota archaeon; assembly: GCA_014729935.1. Taxonomy (GTDB): domain Archaea; phylum Asgardarchaeota; class Lokiarchaeia; order Sigyniarchaeales; family Sigyniarchaeaceae; genus WJJB01. Next base: position 5,055 of record WJJB01000073.1, read on the forward strand.
ACGTGCCGCTCAGGGCTTTGATTCCCAGGGAGATAGATGGGTTGTTGTATTGTGGCAGGGCAGTAAGCTTTGACCATGGTGCCATGAACGCACACAGGGGAATTGGTACGACCATCGTATGTGGGCAAGGAGCTGGTGTGGGCGCTGCTGTCACATTAGCGATGAAAACACAACCTCGTTTCGTGGACAGAGAAAAAGTGCAAGAGATATTAAAACACCAGCAAGTGGTCTTGGATATCCCACACCTGTGATAACGAGGCGCTTGAATGAAAGAGTTGGTAGTGATGGATTCTAGAATTCTTCTACCACAATGCCTCCAAGAAAATGGGATGGCTTCACTTAAAAAAGCAGGAGTAATAACGCGTTTTGGGTGATAATGAGGTGAAGATACATCCTCCTATTATTTCAAAATGGGTTCGACGAGATGAAGGCTCCCGGGCATGGAATGAGGGAATCCGGTACAAGAGCGATGATGATTTGACAAAAAAGCATGGACAAAATCATCCAATTGTTCGTATCGCAAAAATTGCCTACATGACTTAACAAGGTTTAAATTTTTCTCATACTATAGTACTTCATCGTAAGAACTCGACATTAGGCGTTTTCATGGCTTCACGAAGGTGATGGGTTGAGCAAGAACCATGATGTTCTTGGCGAGGGAAAACGGCTCGAGGTTTCCACCGATAGTAACTCGATCCACCAGCAATCCATTTCAACCCGTCTCCAAATGGCTTGAGAGATGAGGCATCGGCTTCAGGACTTCAAACTTGCAGCCATGACTATCACTTGCGACAAGGAGGAATGGCTATTGGTACGTGTATCCGATAACAAGGTTTTCATCAAGATTCTTTATTGGGGATCCGCCGCGTCAGGTAAAACTACCGCCGTGGACACGTTGTACAGAATAACAGAGAAGGAAAAAAAAGACGTGAAACCCACTGGTAACTTGGTGAAGATAGCCATGGCATCGGGATCGACCTTATACTTCGACCGGGGTGTATTCCAAAGCACCAAAAAAGAATCCATCTACTTTCACGTGTACACCGTCGCGGGACAATCTCGCTTTAGTCCCTTGCGAAAGAAAATATACATGGGTACGGATGGAATCATTCTCGTGGTCGATGCGCAGCGAGAAAGATGGGAAGATAACATTGAAAGCCTGAAAGAACTAAAGGCTGTTGCTGGCGAGGATCTCATCAAGAAAATCCCGTTAATCGTCATGCTCAACAAGATGGACTTGGACAACGTGGTGAGCATCACTGATGTCGAATCATTGCTCAAGGATGAAGGACTATGGTTCCCCGCGGGACATGAACTCAACATGTGGAACCCCATTATCTATGAGACCATCGCAATCATGCCCCAAGCCAAGAACGTGTATCGCTCTTTCAGTGAATGTGCCAGGAGAACTGGTTTGTATCAGATCTGGGGTCACGGGTTCGCACCAAAGCAAACTAAAGTAAAGTTATCAGATAAACCAGCCGACGTGTGAGTTGCACTGGGTACAAGCATGTAATAGGGCTGTACCCGCTTTTAATGATCCCCCACATCAAACGGCGTGCATTCCTTCTACATCACCACATGAATCTTTTTATGCAAGCATGGATTTTTCCACGTGCCGGTGGTAGGCCAGGACCATGGTTTCCACCCGCATCATTCCTAAGAGGTTATATTGGTGACAAACAAACACGGTGAAGGCGTTCTTCACTAAAAAAAATGAAGTATATGTCTCCCCTCACATAAATCTCGTGAGCTCCAATCTCCCCGAGCATGTCTATTTCTTCGACACGTCCTTGCGTGATGGAGAGCAAACGCCCGAAGTATCTTTTACCATTGGCGAGAAACTACAAGTTGCACGCCAGCTAGATGCAACAGGCGTTGATATCATTGAGGCAGGCATGCCAGTCGTCTCAAAAGGCGATTATAATGCTTGCAAGCAAATCTCGAAGCTGGGATTGGATGCTGAAGTAATTGGCTTGGCAAGGTTGAACGAGAAGGATATCGATGCAGTGGTTGAATGCGATATGGATGCCATCCATGTATTCATTGCCACGTCAGACCTCCATCTTAAAGACAAGCTACACATGACCCGGGAAGAAGTCCTGCTCAAGATCGAGTCAATGGTATCCTATGCATGTGAGCATTTTAACATGGTTGAATTTTCTGCTGAAGATGCCACCCGAACTGAATTGAACTTCCTAGTGAAGGCAAATACCATTGCCGTGAATGCTGGAGCAAGTAGGATCAATATTCCAGATACCGTGGGAACCATCACCCCCCGGGCATTCGGTCACGTGGTAGCCACGAACCGTGAAGCATTACCCCCTTCGGTGAAGATATGCGTGCACTGTCATGATGATTTCGGGTTATCTGCTGCAAATTCCTTGGCGGGTGTCGAGAATGGCGCTGAGGTGGTTCACACCACTGTACTTGGTATCGGGGAACGTGCAGGAAATGCTGCCTTTTCGCAGGTGGCAGCATCCCTGTATGCGTTGTATGGAGTGAAAACCAGTATCAATTACGGGGAATTGTACCGGACCGCCAAGCTCATGGAGCGTTTATCTGGGCTCAAGATCCCCGTACAATTCCCGCTCGTTGGCAAGAACGCATTCAGGCACGAATCAGGTATTCATGCTCACGCGATGATACAGAATCCCCGCACGTACGAGCCCTTGACTCCCGAACTCATCGGGTATCCGCGTACCGACGACCTTTCCGACATAATCAGCTCTTCCATATCTGTTGGCAAGCATTCTGGTGGGCACTCCTTGAAAGCGAAGTTGGAGGAGATGGGAGTGTCATATACAAGGGACCAATTTACAGAGATCATGGAACGGGTGAAGGATCTCGGTGACAAGGGTAAGAAGGTCACGGAACTTGATCTCATTACAATTTCCAATGATGTTACAGGCCACTTGGCTGAACGGGAGCAAACGGTCATCTTGGACGAGCTCACCGTACTAACTGGCTCGGTCACGCCCACTGCAACGGCTCGCATCAGGGTCAGGTTGGATAATGGCTGGGAATCAAGGATCAATTCTGCCATCGGCGTGGGACCCGTTGATGCGGCAGTGAGCTCCATCCTAAACGTGTTCAAGGAAATTGGTGCTCTCGAGCTATTGCAATATGAAATCGAGGCCGTGAGTGGTGGAACCGATGCACTCGGTTACACATCCGTGAAACTACGAGATGAAAATGGGTATATCGTATCAGGTAGTGCTGCTCACGAGGATATCGTAATGTCCAGCGTGCAGTCCATCGTGAACGGGCTCAACAAGCTTATGGTCATGCGAAAGGAGCGCTAATTATCTCCATTCCATTTATTTTTTCCCTATCAAGGTATGCTTTCCATGATATTAAATGATTTTAACGTGGATCCCGCCAAGGTTCAACCTATTGCATTTCTCGGGAACCGAGCACGCAAGTTATTGCGTTCCAGCATCAATCAGGACAGGTACCGGCAAGCCATCGATATATTCTCTACACATGCCAATCCACGAGCAGCATGGAATGCATTCACGGTGGTTGGTTCTTCGGATGACGGTATCATCTTGGAAAGGGAATGCATCCTGGAGGGCTCCGTTATAATGGATGAAGGTAAGAATGCCGCCTTGATCGTCCTGGGCGTGTGCACCATCGGGGGAGAGGTCGAGCATGAGATGGGTCGAGTGATGGATGAAGGCAATAATTTCCTCGCATACCTTATCGACGCAATGGCATCTTGGGGAACCACGGAAACTCGCAAGCAATGCATCAAAAAGATCAAGGATGATGAGATCATGTCCGATGGCATCGCAGGTCGAATATTCAGGCCAGGGCAGGCAGGATGGGATATCGGCGTTCAATCTACCATCTTCGAATTGCTTGATGCTGATGTTGAAAGCATCGGAGTGAGCCTAGATCCTGGTACCATGATCATGCATCCCTTGAAATCAGCCTCGTTTGCATTTTTCAAGTTCGATCGGTGATTTCAAGAAAAAAAGTTAAAAAATGAAGTGATTGGTCCTTAATTGACGAACTCTGGACTAGAATCCTTCTATCTGGGGAAGCTTGGATTCTGCTTCCTCGATCTTGTCTTGTGGATACTCGAAATCCACGAGATCGCCGTCCAAGTATGCTTGGTAAGCAGATAGGTCGAAGAAACCATGCCCGCTGCAATTGAACAGGATGACTTTCTTCTCGCCCGCTTCCTTGGCTTCCTTAGCTTGCTTGATGGCTTCGCAGATAGCGTGGTTGGTTTCAGGCGCCGGTGGGAAACCTTCAGTCTCCGCAAAGGTGATCCCAGCCTCGATAACTTCTGTTTGGAAGTGGATGGAAGAATCTAAAAATCCTTTATCCTTTGCCATGGATGTAAGCATTGAAGCCCCGTGATAACGCAAGCCTCCCGCATGGATGGGATGGGGGATGAACTCGCTCCCAAGGGTGTACATTTTGGCAATGGGAGCCATGTGTCCCGTGTCACCATAATCAAACGCGTACAAGCCCTTGGAGAGCGATGGGCATGCTTTGGGTTCCACTGCCATGATTTCCAAATCGGGCTTGGCACCTTCAATCTTGTCAACCATAAACGGGAATGCCAATCCCGCGAAGTTACTTCCGCCACCATGGCACCCGATGACGACATCCGGGTAATCTCCCGCCATTTCCATCTGCATCTTCGCCTCCTGCCCGATGATGGTCTGGTGCAGCAAAACCGAGTTGATCACCGAACCGAGTGAATATCTCGTTGTATCATTATTCACGACCGTGTCCTCCACTGCTTCCGAGATCGCCAAGCCAAGAGAACCCGGATGATCGGGATCTTCTGCAAGGAATTTCTTGCCGATTTCCGTCTTTTCACTTGGTGATTCCATGACCGTGGCACCATACGTCCTCATCAGGATGCCACGATAGGGTTTTTGTTGATATGACGCTCGCACCATGTACACCCTGCATTCGATGCCAACCAGCGCACAGGCATAACTTAACGCGGAGCCCCACTGTCCCGCGCCGGTTTCTGTTGCCAAGGACTTGATTCCCTGCTCCTTTGCATAAAACGCCTGCGCGAGTGCTGTGTTCACCTTGTGACTACCGGTGGGGGTCACTGATTCGTTCTTATAGTATATCTTTATGTCGTCACCCTCGATACCAAGGTGCTTTTCCAAGCGATATGCGCGGTGCAGTGGGGAGGGACGGTTCGCATAAAAGAATGCCTCCCTGAGATCCTTCGGGATCTCGATCTCCTTGTCCTCGAAATTCATCTCCTGCATCACGATCCCTTTTGGGAAGATCATGAGTGCTTCCTCGGGCCCGGATGGTTTAAGCGATTTCGGGCTGATCAAGGGTAGCTTGTAGCCAAGATACGGCGCGAGGTTGATCCAGTGTGTTGGTATCCGTTCAGGTGGTAATCGTATTACCGGATTCTTTAGATTCATTATGTTGTACCTTCGTTTTCTGCTTTAGTCACGCATGCCGGCAGTTTGCAGCCGTGCATGGCATGCACGCGTGATGAGAGCCGTTCATTTCATCCTCACGTGAAGCGTTTTCTCTCAATAAGCTTGGGAAAAGTAACGCACGCTCGTGTCCCAGTGCACGCGATCGACTCGATTGCATGCAGGTACTTCGATTGCATGCATGCACTGGGAAAAGTAACGGCAAACGAAAAGCAGGCACCTTCGCTAGAAAAACTTTGATTTCAGCGACCGGCTTACGGTCGCCAAGCCCATGGAAAGGTCCTTGTACCAATCATTACATCATCCATGTTTTGGGTGCTGATTGCAATTAAAGGATGGTAGTATATAAAGGTACCTCGCGGGATGGTGGATAATGACTTTAGTACCGAAAGAAATAAAGGTAAAAGAGGGATCGTTCGTCATGCCGTGTCGCAGATTAAAGAAACGACCATGGATAAGGTATCTCGGAGGCTCTCCAAGTTTAACCCGCTGCTGGAATTGCTGATCGTGGAGGGGATATACATTATTTTTAATTGGGTTTGGCTTCCCAGGGCAAGAATCGCTGGAAACGTTGCAAGCGAGATCGCGGGACTTATCATGGTTGGAGTGGTCCTGATCTGGATGAGTTTCATCTCCCATTACTTCCGTGGCAGGAACTTGGATGATCTCGGGTGTGCCACGCCCATCAAGTACAAGCTCCTGTTAAAGAAATTCCGGAACTCGAATAATCCCCGGAACGTCTTGCTCTTCTTTGGCATTTACTTACTCATTTTCATACTTTTCACGACCAATATCATCGATGCCACGAAATTACTCCCCGTGCTTGGACCCTTGAACATGAATCTCGTCCCACTCATCGGCAACTTCGCCGTGGTCATCATCAGCATCATTGAATACGAAGTACTGCTGTTCTTCGCAACGAGGATCATGCTCAAGTTGGAGAACGTGAAGGAAAGCTTTTCCGCCAATTTCGTGAATACTTTCCCGCTCCTCTTTGTCCTGATCTTGGTAACGCTCATAGAATTTCCCGAGAGAATCGAAAGCGTTGCCTTGGTTGATGCCATGGCATACATGTTCAATTACATTTTCTGGGCATTCGTGCAGCAGGTGCCCTTCATGGGATACGTCAACACGCAGGTTCGAGAAGGGTTGGAGCGGCAAGAACTCATCACGAACCACCGTGCGAGGAAATTCATCGCGGCAGGCATAACCGGGGGTATTTTTGCCATCGTGCACTTTCCCGCGTGGACTCTGTCCATCATCGCGGGCTTCATGTCCTTCTTCCTATCCTTCGCATATTACGAAAAAGAAACCCGCAACATGTTCATGACTTGCATCTTCCATGCCATTTTCGGGCTCATCGTCGTCTTCTTCTTCGACATCAACATGCAAACGACATACACTGCCTTGTTTCAATGAGCGTGATTGGACGCTTAAAATGAATGTTTTCGATGAAAATAGTGATATAGACCAGAATGGGGGCCTTTGCAAATGGACCGCGATAATTTTTCCTGATCTTGGAGGTGACGTGCATCTCCTGACCATTTCCAATCACTTCCTGATGCCAAGTTTGGGTAGCGAGCTGGCAGGTTCATCTCCCTTCATCTTGCCCCCGTCAGGCGCCGAGGCTGCCTAGAAGGTTTTTAACCGAACCTTCACTCGAGATCCATGGAATCAACTGTGCGTGAACGAGATTCCACTGAGAAGTGAAACATAATGTCATTAGGAAATGTGCCGGTGCTGGTACTAAAGGAAGGCACCGAGCGACAAACGGGTAAGAATGCACAAAAAAACAACATCGTTGCAGCCGTTGCCATAGCCGAGGTAGTGAAGACGACCTTGGGACCAAAGGGACTGGACAAGTTGATGGTTGATGGGCTCGGCGACGTGACCATCACAAACGATGGTGCAACCATACTCGATGAAATGGATGTATCCCATCCAACAGCGAAGATGATGGTGCAGCTAGCCAAGAGCCAAGACGAGAAGGTTGGCGATGGGACCACATCGTGTGTTATCCTGGCGGGAACCCTCTTGAAAATCGCCCAGGAGATGCTGGAGCAGGATATCCATCCCACGGTCATCATCAAGGGATATCGTCTTGCCCTCAAGAAAGCGCTGGAAAATCTAAATTCAATCGCCATGAGCATCCCGGGAAATGACAAGGAGATTCTCAAGAACCTGGCAATGACGTCCATGAACAGCAAGGTTGTCACCGGGCAGAAGGAACACCTTGCCAGCATTTGCGTTGATGCGGCTCTGCAAATTTCCGAGGATCGCGATGGGATGAAAGTGGCAGATATCAAGAACATTCAAATCATCAAGAAAGAGGGCAAGTCCATCAGCGATACTGCACTCATCAAGGGGTTGATCATCGACAAGGAAGTGGTTAGTCCAGCCATGCCGAAGAAGATCACGGGAGCCAAAATTGCCTTGATCGATGCTGCGATGGAAGTCACGAAAACGGAATTCGATAGTGAGATTCGGATCACCAACCCTGACGAGATGCAAGCATTCCTTGACGAGGAAGAGGGCATGTTGCAGAAGATCGTCAGCAAGATCAAGGAAGCGGGAGCCAATGTCGTGTTCTGTCAGAAGGGCATCGATGACCTTGCACAGGATTTCCTGGCTAAGGAAGGCATCATGGCCATCAGGCGCGTCAAGAAGTCGGACATGGCAAAGCTCGCCCGGGCAACCAAGGCCAGGGTCATCAACAACATCAGGGATCTCTCTCCAAGCGACATCGGCAATGCGGACGCTGTTGAGGAGCGCAAGACCGGAAAGGACGAGATGATATACATCGAGGGTTGCAGCGATCCAAAGGCGGTTTCCATCCTGATCAGGGCAGGGACCGAACACGTGGTCGACGAGTTGGACAGGGCCCTCCACGACGCATTATGCGTGGTGATCGACTCCATTGAAGAACCCAAGTACATTGCGGGTGGTGGGGCGACCGAGGCAGAACTTGCAAAGCAAGTCCGCAAGTTCAAGGAAAGCTATGATGGCAGGGAGCAAGTTGCAATCGAGCTTTACGCCGACGTGCTTGAAGTCATCCCCATGACCTTGGCGGAAAATGGAGGTTTGGATCCAGTAGACGTGATCGTGGAGCTCCGCTCGAAGCACAAGGAAGGTAACATCTGGGCTGGAATCAACCTGCTTACCGGCAAGGTTGAAGATATGGCTGCCCTGAAAGTTATTCAACCGAAAGCGGTCACTGAACAGGCATTGCGTGCTGCCACGGAGGCTGCTTGCATGATCCTGCGCATCGATGACGTGATCCAAGCAACGAAGCTCGATGGTGGCGGTCCAGGCGGCATGCCTGACATGGATTACTAGGGCCGTTACTTGGCAAGGGCATAACTTGTCCTTCACATTCAAACAGTACCAATCATTTTTTTTCCCTCTTTGCATCGTTCCTTCCAGGAAGGAACCAAGTCGGGGAATGCATGCAATCATCATGGAACTACTGGCAAGTGTTTCCAGCTGCTTCCAGGTGTGACTCGATCAACCCGGCATTCAGCTCCAAGAACGTGTGCCCCCACCTGAATTTAGAGAGTAAGAACTTGGCTTCCTCTTCGAAACCCAAGACGATAAGAGCTGCGGCTAATGCTTCAACGGAACTCAGCTTCCCTGGAATGGTATAATTGATGGAATTACCGGCAACAAATCCATCGGGAAGTTTCCTCCCGTTTCGGATACGCACTTTTGCGAACAAGTCCCTTGCTTTCTTCCACGAGCAATCGATAACCGTGAGGCCATGCCGGGAGGCAAGCTGCTTGTCCCCTGCAGTGAGAACCTTGCTAGCAAACGGGTTCAGCTTGATTGATTTCAAGGGAATGGATCGCATTTGGCGGTGGAGTCTCACCAAGCCATGTTTTTTCAGGCGCTTGGACGTGCACTTCTTGGGATCGCACTGGTTGTAATGCAGCACATGTAATCGAGGCGACTGCAAGCGCTGGTGGATATTGAGATTCTTTTCCATTCCCTTTCGGCTACTCTCATCATACTTGGAATTCAACCCTTGTCCGCGTTTCCCTCCCATGGCTTCATTCACCATCCATGGAGCCATCCTGCAAGTCAAGCAAGTAAGCAAGAGCCAAGGGAAGGAATATGGTCGCATCGCACACCACCGTCACGTGAGCTGCGTCGGGATTGACCTTCCCCCACGATATCGCCTCATCAAGGGATGCCCCGCTCAATCCCCCGGGTTCGGGACGGTCCATGGTTACCTGCACTGCCCGCGTGGCACTATTCGGGGAGAATTGAAGTGCTTGAAAGGTGAAGTTTTTCGGAACACCCCCACCAACAATGAACACCCCGACATTCTCCATGTCCCATGCCATGGTAATGAATCTATCGAGATCGTGGAACATATCCAGCTTCAAGCCACGATGGTTCAGCATGAGCTGCACGCCAAGGCCACAATCGGTGAAGGCAGGGCAGAAAATGGGGACCCCTTTCAAGTGGCAGTTCCTGATGATGGAATCCTGCACGTTACCAGGTGCCAGCCGTTCCATTTCCCGGCCAAGAAAATCGAGGAAGTCCACCAATGGCATTTCCTTGTCAAATATCAAATCCTGGATGAAATCTTCCAAGGTTTCATAGGATTCATTCGGCATGAACACGTCGTAAATGCGGTTGGTTCCATGCTCTAGCAATGACCTGTCATCGGCTGCTTGGGACCCTTGCAAGTGATGGCATCCAAGGGCTTCGATGACATCATGGGTGAGATTAGCACCGGTTGTCACCAGCACGTCCACGAAACCATTCGAGATGAAATCTGAGATGATAGCTCGCATTCCCGCGGGAACCATTGCACCTGCCAATGTCATTATTTTCGTGCAATCGGCATCACAAACCATATCGTGGAGCACTTCACACGCTTCCGCCACTCGCTTTGCATTGAAACCTGTACCACCAAGTTTTGAAACGAGCTTGGCTATTCCATCACCGGGGGTCACTTTTACTTGATCGACATGCTTCGGATTATCACCCGTCACGTGCACCACTACTAGAGGGGAAGTTCACCTACCTAATAAAAACCGTCCATTCAACTTGGTCCAAGGCAGGTCAACCTGTCCAATTGCCTTGGGTGCGAGCATGAAAGCTCCGTGGGCCTCAAGGTTTCGAGAATTGAATCCCATTATCCAATTCATCCAAATCATGAACGACTTGGTTTCCTCCAGCTCAGTTGGGGAAAAGAAATAGGGAGATAAGTTACATTACTCGGTGGATAGTAAGGTGCCATATCCGACCAGGCGCCAGCGTTTGTTGATCAGGCGGGATATGGCTAATGACATCCCGGGATCGGCACAAATGCGGCGCTTCAAGGAGATCTCAGTTTTCTTCTTGGAAAGATCTTCTATGGAACCCAACGTTGTCGTGGTGCCGATTGAAAGCATCAGGTTCTCGCCATGGCGTAGGGGATCTACTTTTATTTTTTCCTCGGTACCAAGCACGAAGTCCATCAAGTTCGCCTTGATGAAAATGGTGTCGGCACTATCAGGGAGATCCCCTTTCCTGCCAAGCAAATTCCCGATCAATCCATCAGATTTCGTGAGGCTGGGATCCAGCTTTGTCTTGATTCCCAGCAAGCCGCCAGGCCCGGCACTGTCAACCAAGGTATTACCCACGCTAATGGATTCCACGGTCGTGGTGAGCTCGATGTATTTTCCATCGACCAAGATACCTGGCTTTATCTCGATCTCGTCGCCAACGGCCAAGTATCCACCACCAAGAGTGCCGCCGATGACTCCACCTTTCAAATCTTTAATTTTCGTTCCAGGCTTGTTGATATCAAAGCTACGGGCAATAAAGAAACGAGTTGGACTATCGAGATCACGATCTGGCGTGGGGATGTTCTTTTCGATGTGCATCAAGAGCTCATGAAGGTTCACCCGGAAAATTGCAGACACGGGGATCACGGGAGCATTCTCCACGATTGTATTCTTTACGTACGACTTGATTTGCTGGAAATTTTTCACTGATTTTTCTTTTTCAACCGCATCGATTTTATTCTGCACGATAACGATGTTCTCGATATTCATGATCTCTAATGCGGCAAGATGCTCCTTGGTTTGTGGTTGCGGAACGGTTTCATCTGCAGCAATCAACAGGCACGCTCCATCCATCAAGGACGCTCCCGAAAGCATGGTTGCCATGAGGATCTCGTGGCCCGGCGCATCGACGAACGCCACCTTCCTGAGAAATTCGATCTTTCCCCCGCAAGTCGGGCATTCCTGGTACTTAACCTTTTTCTTGCCGAGTTGCTGGTACTCCTGCTTTATCATTTCCTTGGTCCAGTAGCAATCGGGCTCGGGACATTCCGTGCACTTTGCGATAATTGCATCGGCATATCCCAGCTTGATGGAAATGCCACGCTCGATTTCCTCGCTATACCTGTCCGTCCATTGGCCCGAGAGTGCCTCGGTCAGGGTTGTCTTGCCATGATCCACGTGACCCACCAAGCCGAGATTGATTTCAGCCTGCACCTTCTCCGCTTCCTTTAGCGTGATCTTGGACTTATCGACGGGTTCTGGTCTCTTGCTGGCTGCGGTTTCCTTCCCTTTGGACGAGCTTGATGATGACGAGGTGCTTTTCTTCTTTTTACCCAAAATTGGCTCACTTTGACGTGTGAATATCGTGCAACTGGGTACAGCTAGGATGGCATTTTCTTTAAAAGTTGCGCCTGATGGCTCAAGTGGCATCCTAAAACACGGACGTTGGAACCAAGACCGAGTACAGCGAGTCAGCAAGAAAGCTAATGCAAGATACCACCGGATAATCCATCCATTTGCCAGTCTAGCTATCTTTTTCCTTTCTTGGAACCTTCCACGATGATGTATTCTCCCGAGATGGAATCCCGCTTGATCTTCGTGGAACAGACGGGACAGATGCCATGCTCGGTGATGAAGATGGTGGCACAAAGGTAATGCGCCTCGCGATGACAATTCGGGCATTCAAACAAGTCGGTGTCGTTCTCGTAGATGGCCTTGTAACATACGATGCATTTTCCACGGATGGGAACGCCATCATGCACGTCCTTGATCTCGATGATGCGGGGATCACCACCTTCCTCTTCAGGAGTACTACCTGATCCTTCGTTCTCATCTTCTTCCCAAAAGTCAAGTGGGATATCTTCTTGAATGCTTGTGGGAACCTTCATGGGCTTGAAATTGAGCTCCAAGGCACCATCATCACTTGCAGGATTTTCCTGATCACTCCCATCATGGGCATCATCAATGCTTGAATGCCGGTTGATGTCC
>WJJB01000074.1 GCA_014729935.1 Candidatus Bathyarchaeota archaeon
CGCTTGGTATCAACGAGATGCATCTAGATTCATCACCCCATTGCTTAAAAAGATGACTGACCACGAGCGATACAGGTGATATCAAGCACGGGAACCAAGATGATGATGTCTACCGTGAAATGCACGATGATCCCGGCTGCATGAATGCCAATCCTTCTTGAGCGTGGATGTTCATCCAGCACGGTCCTTCATGATCGCCTCGAACCAATCCTTTACTGCGGGAATTCCTCGCACTGGTTCGAGCTCGTGATGGCATTCATTCCCCACCAAGGTGCTTGAAAGGGCACGATTACCAGTGCGAGAATCATTAATCATGTAACCTTGCTCTTTCAATACCTCTAGGATATTGCCTCTTGACTCCAAGGATTGTTCCACGCGGAGATAGCAAGGTTTCGTACCAGGATCGTGGATCATTTGCTCAGTCATGGCTGATAAAATAACGCGGTGCGTGATAGCAGCATCCCGACACCTGAATAGAGATATCAGATCACGGATGGTTTTTGCGGGAAGACCATCATCTATTCGCTTAACCAGCTTCCAAGCAACTAAGGTCTCCTTTTTCAAGGAATCAATGGACCGGACGATAGACCCGTGCCGGGTCATGCGGTTCCTGATTTCAGCCCATGCATCTTGGATATCAATAATGGAAGTGCGTGCCCTCTTGGAAGCTTTAATACCTGGACTATGTGAAAATTTACTCCTTTTCACGAGGGTAGCAAGCCACTGGATTTTCGTGGTAGCCAGCTTCAAGAAATTCCCATTCCCATTTTCATGGATTGAGCCATCAATCATCCTTTTCGAGATGGCATTCGCCGCCCGAAGTCCCCCGACCTGACCCGCGTTCAAGGCCGCGCCTCCTGGCCGGTGTTGGCCGTGGGAACCATTCACTTCTCCGACGGGAAATAATCCAGGCAGATTAACAGACTCCCAATTCGTGTCGGCACTGAAACCACCATTGCAATGTTGCACGGCAACCTGTATCTCCAAGGGAGACTCATGCAAATTCAGGCCATGATCCTTGTACACGTTGATGGCGAAAGGATTCATGTTCTCCAACCTTTCAATGGGGGTATCTTGGATGGCTCCCGAAGCTTCCAAGTACTCCCATGCATTACTTGGAAGCTCGTTCAGCGATAAAGGCTCATCATTAATATCCCACGGGTTCATTCTGAAATCCATGAAAACTTTCTCTCCTCGCTCGACCCCATGGTGATAGACTATCAGGTCCACCAGGGATGATCTTGCTGAATTCCGTGGATCGCACCTGCGGGGATTGAAAGGCCATTGGTATCCCTTGAGAAAGATATTATATGCTTCCTGGGCCATGGAATCGAAGTGGGGACGAAGGATATCTCGTTTCTCCCCGGATTCCCCCTGAATGGTATAGTAGGCGGGAATGACTTGCTGGTATGAACCGCTCAGGTTCCACCTGAATGCTTTCGAGGCTATGCCGTATTGCATGAATGCCAAGTTTCTTGCAGTTGCTCCTGCCTCCAGACCTATCCCGTGCCCGCAAAAATGATGAATGGGGTACACGGAATCTTTGTATATATTGGCAGGCCCGCCAGTTGCAAGCACGATTGCATTGGACCGGAAAATCTCGAAGGGAAGGTTATTGAGATCAATTCCCTTGTCACCGATATCATGATCATCACCGTCCGAGACACATGCATGGATTGCGACAGCCCCATGCAAGCTGGGTTGTTGCCCATCCTCATCCACCAACAAGGACACCACCAGGCGATGATTGGCAATGGGCACTCCCCTCTCAATTATTTCCTTGGAAAGCACCTCGACCATTCGTCTTGACGTGTAAGGTCCAACGGAGGTTGCTCGTTGCGTGGCATCATTATCTGTCCTGTAACCTGGATACATGCCATACTGGTTCTTGGGAAAATCCACACCCAAACGCACCAAGTGAAAAAATTCTTCAATAGATCCTGCTGCTTCGCATAATGCTATATCACCATGCATGGATCCCCCCTTGAAAAGATCTCTTGCCATGGAAACGGGTGAATCCTTACCCTCGCCGGATATGGAAAGCTTGTAATAGGTTTGCTTATCCGAACCCGCGTTATATGACGTGCCACCCCCCCAGCAATCAGTTAAAATGACCATGGCCTCGGGATCGATCCCGTTTTCAACAAGATGGATGGCGGCATTCAAGCCAGCAGCACCAGATCCGATTACAATAACTCTTGCGTCATGTACCGGCACGGAACCCGTAAAATCGCGTCCAAGGGTATACGGTACATGCAACTTGGGAGGTGCGAATTCCGGGCAAGGTGGGGTTACAAGCGTCGTAAGTGAAACCCTCCATCAACGTTTATTACCTCACCCGTGCTATACGGGAAATGATTTTTCGCAATGGCAAGCACCGCTTCCGCAACATCCCGTGGTTCCCCCAGGCGCTTGATAGGGAGCAATCCCTCTTCGACGAGAGCCTCGTATTTTTCCAAGACGGCACGGGTCATATCCGTCTTAATGATGCCTGGACGTATTTCAAACACGGGGATGGAACCAGCAAGGCGGGCTGCAAATAATTTTGTCATCATCGAGATCCCGGCCTTGGAAATGCAATATTCCCCCCTGTTGGTGGAGGCGGTATAGGCGGATATACTGCTTATGTTCACGATTCGCGGAGTATATGATTGAGGATGTTCGTGTTCTAATTGATCCAGCATAATGCGGGCAATCCCTTGGCTCAAGAAAAATGGACCTTCGAGATTTACACGCATGAGCCTGCGGTAATCATCAACCTCCAGATCTAGTATTTCCCTTCGTTCCTTGGGAGCTATTCCCGAATTGTTCACGAGGATGTCAATTCTACCCGCCACATGGATCATATTCATTATTTTCTTCCTACCTGCAACCGAGGAAACGTCTGCTTGTATGTACCAGTATCTCACATCGGATCCACCCGGATGGGTTTCAAGAGACGAGACGATCTCCTTCGGGAGGGAGGGATTAGATACCCCGTTGAATACTACGTTGAACCCACCTTGGAGCAACTGGCGAGCAATGGCAAGACCGATACCCCGGGTCGATCCCGTTACCAAGGCTACCCTATCGTTCATTTTTATTACCCCTCTTCAATATTTTCTTGAATTTTTCATCATAATGCACGCAACCGACATGTTGTTGGCGTCCCAGCAATTTCGCGCAGAGATTACAACCCACGCAATATTGAATCTTGTCATCCTTGAGATCTTTCACTTTTCTTGGATACAGGGGATCAGCCAAGGTTTGTCTCCCGAGGCCAACGAAATCAACCGCGCCATCATGAATGTTCTTCGCCGCCACGGAAATGAGATCCTTTCCAAGCATGGTGTAAGCAGAACCAATGACAGACATGGTCCCCCGTCGTTTATTCAGGTGATTCTTGACCGCTTTTGCCAAGCGAAAATGGTTATAAATACCCCACGGTACTTCCTTACTGGGGCGGGTGACCTCGGGCATCATGGCAGGAATCCCTGCTGATACATTCATGAAATCAGCACCCCATTTCTCCAAGAGTGATGCATAATCTAAGGGTTCGGTTAAATCCTCAATGTATTCATCCGGTCCCGCCGTCCCGAATCCACCTTTCATACATTCGGTCACGGATACCCGGGAACCTACCACGAAATCGTCCCTACCAGTAGCACGAGCAACCTCCTTGGCGTGCGTGAATAGGTCCTTGAAGAAACGTACTCGATTTTGAAATGAACCACCGAAGGGCCCCGATCTGGTATTCATCGGACGAAGGAATTCAACTACAAGGTAGCCATGACATCCCTTGATATCGATTCCATCGGCACCGATTTCGATGGAAATATCAATTGCCTGCTTGAATCTTGATTGGATATCACATATCTCCTCATCTGAGAGAAGGCGGATGCTTGGATCTTGTTCGTGAATTCCGGGAAGGATGGTAGTCTTTTCAAGGCCTTCACCAGCAATGATTCCAGGAAAAGTGATTTGAATGATGAATTTGGTACGTGGTGCGACTTTTCTCATTTTTTCCAGCATTTTCGCCAGACGATTCTTGGATATATCGTCAATCACCAACTGGCCCCGGCGGGACTTATTTTTCCTTGACACGGTCATTGCTTCCAACACCAGAATTCCCCACTTACCGCTTGCCAAGGTAACGTACTCTTTAACCAATTCTGGTGTGGGTAAACCATCTGGGGTTGACGCGCTTCGCTCCATGGGCTGTGCGACCAACCGGTTGGAAGCCGTGGAGGAACCGAGATTACACGGTGAAAACAAGATTTCCCTGTTGCCTTTCGTGACCATGGGGAAGAATATGGATGTGATCCATAAATGCTTGATGGTTAACGCACCTTGACGATCCGGTACTCACCCGCGTCGACAAGTATCCGGTAATAGCCAGTCATCTCCTCATCAAGTTCCGGATCCCTTGTATCATTACGGATAACGCCGCCGGGTAACGTTCCAAGC
>WJJB01000075.1 GCA_014729935.1 Candidatus Bathyarchaeota archaeon
ATGGAATGAGGATTGCATTCATGGATTACGGTGCTGAATTTGTTGGTGCCAAGGAGGCAACATTCACCCTATTAAAGAAAACCTCGCTCATCAAGGAAGAGGAACCTTCCCGAGCTTTTAACCTGTTATTCGACGTGTTCCAAGAGGCAAGTCTCCTGGCAGGATATATCTTAGCAATTCCCCTCAAGGTGCTCTTTGCATCAAGCTACGAATCCGTGAGAACCCCAGTAACTTCCATACAAGAGGTTTACCAATCTGGCAGGGACCATTTTGAAAAATTATTTGATCTGATAGAGGAATTGCAAGATGTCGATTTCGGGATCGACGACGAGAAGCTCAATAGCGAGTTCAGGAAAAATTTCCCGAGAGTGTTTTAGCACCACCTTTCACTTTTTCATCCCCCCTTCCATGTTTATTAATACATGAACGCATCATGGATGGAATCAAGGTGTCACGAGATCATATCATCATTCACAAGTGCAGGAAATGCGGCACTTTCTTGATAGCAGATACCTTCAAGAACAAGACACGAAAATGCACGAGTTGTAACTATACCAACAAGCTCGATCGGGTAGTGATCATCCAGCGGTTTTCAAGCATGCATCGTGCGCAAAATGCGCTTCGGTATCTCAAGATACCGCGCGAGATGAGGGGAGAAATTCCATATTTACTCTATTCCACTCTCGATGATGTTCAATCGCAAGAAAATGCCGCCCGTGCATTCATGAAATCAATCAAGCCATTACTTGCAAACGGCATGAAAACATGGGAGGTAAAACGCAAGGCAATCGCTCAAGGACTTGATTGGCCTGCAGTTGAACGGATTCTGGTCCAAATGAGGGAAAATGGAGAAATTGTACTGGATAGAAACCACGAGTTGCATCTATCGCAAGGAAGATACTAGTGATAATTAGAGTATGGCATTATCAGGCTTGATGTACAAGATATTATTACCCCTGATGAAGATTTCACCGAACCGGGCAACTAATTCGCCATTATGCATTTCCTTAGCATCACTCAAAATCATGTTCATGTAATTATCGGTCTCAGCGAGTAAACCAGTATACTCGGTACCATCCTTTAACCTGATTATGATGTGACTATCGATTGATCGTTGTAATACCTCTAGCGGTCGTTTTGCCATGATCTATTCACCAAATATAGCAAGGGCATTAATGCGTTGGGAGATTTAAACCTCTTTAGATGCGCATATTTAGCATGGAAGTAATTGCAATCATCCATTCGGTAGAATGATTCCCTTGGGATAACATTCATATGAATAAAAACCATTCGGTAGTTGGGTGTATAGTGAAAAAAAAAGACCTTGAGAAGTCAGGGAAAGTACTGGCAAGGTACGAACAAACTGCGGGTCATTATGACTCGCGTTATTCCACGTTGCAGTTAGATAAGTATAAATTCATCCTGAAAAGCTATCAAAGGCTGGAATTCAAGGATGGCAAGCATTACACCCAAGAAAGACACAAAGCTCACCTTATCGTTGATCTGGGGTGTGGCACGGGTCTCTTGGTCGAATTTTTATCCTCGCAACAGGTCTTTCCCCATTCCCGGTACCTGGGAATTGACATCTCATTAGCAATGCTAGAATTTGCCAAGGAACGTTGCGATTCCGGTAGTTGCATGCCTACTGGATACGTGCAAGGGGATGTCACGCACGCGCCACTCAGAGAAGGATACGGAAATAGGATATTCTCGATTTCAGTCCTGCAAAATTTGGATCCACGTCATCTAGGTCGTTTTTTGGATGAGATCAACCGTATATCGAGCAAAAATTCCATAATCTTCTTGAGCTTTTTACATAAACCACCCCTACGTCATATGATGTCGGAAGTTGAAAGCAAGTTAAAGGAACTCTTCCCAAGGGTACATGCTATCCTCATGGAAAAAAGCACGGAGGATGCAGGCTTCATTTGCTTCAAGACCCAATGAACAAAAAATCATTGATGAATGTAACAAAACGTTTTATACATGAAATACCAACATCCTCGAGATAATCGGTTGCGTGGAGATAATAGAATACAAGGTAAACGGGAAATGACAACACGATCACGAAAGATTGAATCAACCATCGATTCTGTGGTGCTATATCAAAATGGGTGCCAAGTTTCAAGAGTAACAACAGTCGATCTTGAGGCGGGCATGAATCTCTTGGAACTGGCACCACTGCCACGGCAAGTGGACAAGGAATCATTCCGGATCACTGGAAACGGTCCAGGCACGGTGCTTAATACCATCGTTAAGAGAGGATTCAGTGAAAAGGAAATAAAACAAGACGTCCAAAAACTCATCGACCAATTGAAACAACTGGATTCCGAGATCAAGGAGATTAATGAAAAGATCGCATTCAGTAATACCTGCATTACTCAATTAAAGGATTCATTACGTGCCAACACCAGTAAATTTCCCATGTATCTCGCTATCGGCAGGGAGGCTTACCAAGGTTACATGAACTTGGATGAAAGCATTACTGGAAAGATACAAGCCTTTTTACAAGAAATTGGTGAATTGAAAGGGCAATTATCCTTGAAACAAGAACAAGTCGACCAGTTGAAAAAACAATTACACGAGGTTAATACCGGGCAAGATATCATCGAATTCACGCAGGTATTGATAACCATGGAGGTGGAATCTCCTGGCACCTTCGACCTGGAAATCCATTACGTATTCAAGTCTGCAAGCAAGGCTTCGTGGCACCCGTTCTACGAGATATTCCTTGCAGAATCTGGGGAAACCGCTTTGCTTAAAATGAACGCCATGGTAAACAATAACACGGGTGAAGATTGGAGGAAGGTTGGAATGGTTCTATCCACTGCAAGCTTGGCACCTGTTAGGATCAACGAACCTGATCCCTTCCTTCTCCGCGTTAGACGACCGCGCCCCCCTCCAAGACCCTCGATGGCACCACAGGGTGGTGGTCGGATGATGAAGAAAAAAGCCATGGGAATGATGCCCAAGGAAGATATGAAAATGGAAATAAGAATGGAAGAGGAAGAAGAAGCAGAAGCACCAATGGAACCTGAAATGGAACGAGTCGAGATAGAGGTGAGCGAAAATGTGGGAATCCAGACCTACAAGCTAAACACGAAAGTCGACATCGATTCAGGCAAGACTTCTGGACCCTTTTTCCTGAAAGATATCTCGCTTGAAACAAAAGTGGAATACTTTTGGTCTCCCGGGCAGCAAGAAATGGTTGTTGCCAGGAATATAGTTACCAATGATTCCACGGTGATACTTCCGGGGAAAATACGCACGTTCATTGATGAGGAATTCACCGGGATTTCCAATCTCGACCTCATCTCCCCCCATGAGGAATTCAAGATAGGGCTACGTGAGGCTAAAAATGTAAAAATACGAAAGCAAGTCATCGATAGGGGAAGAAAGAAAAAGGGGATGGTAATAAAGGGGAAGATTTCCCGGAGATACAAGTTTAGCCTTACCATCGATATTTTGATCCCGACGGATGGCACGCTCATTCTCAAGGATGTAATCCCCCATTCCGATGCCGAGACCATAAAGGTCGAGAACGTGGAATTCTCCTTGGAACCAAATGAGCAAGAAGTTGGTATCTTGGAATGGAAACTACCAACCAACGAGAAGAAGAAGACCGAGATCCAGTATGAATTCGAGATACGCCATCCAAGACACGTCATCGTGCACCCACCATTACCTTGAGGAGAAATCATCATGGAAAACACCCACACGTTGGAACACAAGATCGAAGCACCTTTGAAAGAGGTAACCGTGTATAAAAAAGGCGTGAAGGTAACGAGAAAGGGAGAGATCGATTTGAAGGAGGGAAAACAAGTCGTGCTGCTCGAATTTCTTCCCATGAACCTTGATGAATCTAGTCTCAAGGTAAACGGCAGGGGAGCCGGGCGCATCGAGAATATCCTGATTGAAACCCAGCATGAGGAGTCTACCCACGCAAAACGCATGAACGAGCTCGTGCAAGCGGTGGATGAACAACAGCGGGAATTGGAATTGATCGACGCGCGTAAACAATTCTTTGAAGGAAAACTTCACAATCTCGTAAGTATGCAGGAAACGTATCTCGTGAATTATCCTTTCATTCTTCCTGATGAAGAACAGCTCAAATTCCTTGCAGAACACGAGGGAAAAAACCCGGAGGCACCAGGGGATGAGATCAACACGTTCCTTGAGCAAACCACGCAATTGATGGAAAAAACCAGAAAGGAGCTTAAATCTGCATCGAAAGAGTTCGAAATCAAGGAATTGCACCTGAAGAAATTGCAAAAGGAGCTCGAGCAACTCCAAGTCTCGGGCAAAACGCGCGTGTTCAGGCAAATAAGGCTTGAGGTGGAAGCTCGGGCAGCAGGTACCTTTACATTCACGTTCATGTATGTCCTCCATGCTGGGAGCTGGAATCCTATGTATGATGTAGCCTTGGATGATGATGACGAGCGGGTACGTGTCACCCTGATGGCTTCCGTCATTAATAATACTTCGGAGGATTGGCAGGATGTCAATCTCACCTTGTCGACAGCCGACTTGAACCCCGTGCGGATCATCGAGCCAAAACCATGGATTCTTCGAGAGAGAACTTCCCAAATTGCCACCCGGAAGCCAGAACCGGCAAAAGCACCAGGATTGAGTCTCGGGGGTAGCCATTTTGCCCGTGCTGATGATGCCACTCTCCAACAGGAGGCTAGCCAAGGGGGATCCCCGCTCGGTGTCACCACTTACAAGATGCCATCCTCCATGAGCTTGAAACACGGCTCGTTCCCCCACGTCTTGCATCTCAAGGAATTCGAACTACCTGCGAAAATGGAATACATGTGGTCATGTACCAGGGAACACCAAGTCATCGTGCAAAATCTCATCACCAATGGGGACAGCCCGCTGCTTCCGGGAAGGGTACGAATATTCATAGATGAGAACCTCACAGGTGAAACCTACCTTGATGGCATCCTGCCGGGTGAAGAATTCACCATGGGTACCAGGGAATCCCTCGATATTAAAGTTGAGAAGAAATTGAAAGATAGATCCACTGAAAAAGCAGGATTCACCAAGGGAAAGGTGGAACGGGAATACCTGTACGAAATAACCGTGGAGAACATGGCGGAACGTCCAAACGATCTAATCTTGATGGATCGCATCCCGCATTCTGACTCGGAAGAAATAAAGGTTAAGATCGATGGCGAGTTAATCCCCGAACCGGAGGAATTCAGGCTCGGTATCATCAAGTGGCGGATCCACCTGAAGGACAAGCCAAGAAAATTCTCCATTTCCTACAAGTTTACTGTATCGTATGATAGGGAAGTCAGGCTCGAGACTCCACTTCCCTGAATCGATCCAGATCCACATCCTTTTTCTTTTATCGTGCCTTAGGGCACAAGGCGAGATCCACAAGAGGAGAAGGAATCACCATGGTCAAGTATGTCGATGAATCGTTTGAAATCCTAACACAGATCGATGGAACCAGCATGCTCAAGCAGGTAGAACGGGCGGGAAGAAGCTGTTACAAAAGCGAGGATCACATCACCAGGGATTCGCATCTCAAGTTCGCAAGGATGCTGGTGAATAGGCAGCATTTCTCGGTCATAGAACATTGCAGCGTCTCGGTCCGGATCATCTCAAACCGGGGGCTAACCCATGAGCTAGTCCGGCATCGCATCGCATCCTATTCCCAAGAAAGCACGCGGTATTGCAATTACCGGAAGGGGAAATTCGGAAACCAGATCACGGTCATCGACCAATCCAAGCATTTCAAGGATGCTGCGCAAGTGAAGGCGTGGAAGCACGCCATGGAGGATGCTGAGAAGCATTACATGGGCTTGATCGAGGCTGGCACGCCAGCAGAAATCGCAAGGGGTGTCCTGCCTATTGACGTGAAAACCGAGATCGTGATCACGGCAAACTTGCGGGAATGGCGCCATATTTTCACGCTCAGGTGCTCTCCCGCAGCACATCCCAACATCAGGCACGTCATGGGTGAGCTCTTGAATGAATTCAAGTCACGGATTCCAGTGATCTTTGACGATATCAATCCTTGATTATGTAACTGAATGCTGGTCATCCTTGATCTTCACCAAGTTTATCACGGAAAGGAGGAACACAGCTCGGTGCAATTTTTCTCACCATGAACATGTTTATTTTTGCAATCTCCTTGGTATCAATTGAGGTCTCATGAAAAATACTGTTGCGATAACGCGTATCTTGGATGATGATGTGGAACAGGCAGTTTTCAAGGCTCTTGATCATCTTGAAGCCAGCAAATTGATGAAAGATGGGATGTTTGTCCTTCTCAAACCCAACATGCTTTCCGCAAAACCACCTGAGCGAGCTGTAACCACTCACCCCAAGGTTCTGGAAGCGGTTATACATTGGGTGAAAAAATTCAACCCGAGGCGCATCGTGGTCGCTGATTCAAGTGCAGGAATCTCCCGTGGAACCACGGAAAAGGTATTCAAGGAAAGTGGTTTGCAAGCAGCATGTGAATCAGAAAACGTTGAATTCACCCCATTTGAATCCACGAGCAGGGAGATATATCATGTTGAGAACCCCCTTGTCATCGAAGAATTTCCAGCATCAACCTTGTTGAAGGAAGCTGATTTGATAATCAACTTGCCAAAGATCAAGACCCATGGCCTTACCAAGCTCACTTGTAGCATCAAGAACATGTTCGGAACCCTGCTGCTCGGCCAGAAACCAAAAACTCACGCTGCGTATCCTGGAATAAGGCAATTCTCTGATGCCTTGGCAGATGTGTATTCGGTATTCCAGCCCGCTCTTACCATCGTGGATGGCTATTTCTGCCAAGAGGGAAGGGGTCCTGCAGCAGGAGATGTGGTGAAGCTAGATATCATTGTGTCTGGATTAAATGGATTGCTCGTGGATCAAGTAATTTGCAACATCATCGGGTTGGATCCATCCAAGGTGCATCATCTCTCGTCATGCATTGAAAAGGGTCTTGGTCCTGCAAATCCCGAGGGCTTGGAACTCCTGGGTGAACCGATAGAATCGGTGAAAAGAGATTTCAAGATTCCCAGGGGCTCTCCCCTTGCAGGGGCACCAATTCCCCGGTTCATTGCAAATTTCGTGGCAAACAGGCTATTCAAGGCGAAGATCAAGTTCGATGATGAGGCTTGCAAGTTATGTGGAACGTGTTGGAAAAATTGCCCGGTTGAAGCAATTTCCCCGCCCGATGAAATGGTGAAAGGGAACATTCCAAGATGGGATTCAAAGAAATGCATTGCCTGCTATTGCTGCGCGGAGACTTGTCCCTATGAAGCTATCGAATTTGCGATGCATCCCATAAGGAACGCGGCAACGACGTGGGAATTTTACCTGATCTTGGCAGCAGGCATCGTGATACTTGTATTGTTGATAAAGCTTATCAAGTTCATAACGTGAACCAAGAATTCCTTCAATCTTGATATGGAAGTGGAGGTTTCCTTGCTTTTATCCAATATTGGATTTCACCACCACGTCGTAGGTTCCCCTCGAATTCAATGATAAACCCGGCAGACCTGACGATTTCGAGTGTTTTCCTTGGTGGATAGTTGCTCCAAAACATCTGTTCGCCGAAAAATCGACTGAATCCTTCTGAACCCGATATCCCGGTGTTCAATAATAGGAGACCACCCGGTTTGAGAACCTGATAAAATTGCTTTACCACATCATCGTGATACTTCCTGGCAACGTGAAACAAGGCAAAAAGGCACGTGATTCCATCGAAATGGCTTGCTGGAAACTCAAGTTTCCTCATGTCCATGCGCAGGAAATGTCCTCCAGGCACGTTTCTCCTTGCCATCTCCAGCATGGTGGTTGAGACATCAATGCCTGTTACATCAAATCCCTTTTGATCCATGAAGCGTGATGCAGGAACGCCAGATCCTGAACCCGCATCAAGGATTTTTGCCCCCGTGTGCAATTTAGATGCAAAATCTTCCAAGATGTCATCAATCTTGTTCAAGTTCCTTGCCGCATGGTATGAAGCTCCTATTTTATTCCAGCTCTTGGCGACAATCTTTGTTTCATCCATGGGATAACTTGCTTGAAAAATATCATATGTCTTCCTGAATGCTTCAATAACCTCCGCGCTTTTCTCGCTTATATTAGAATGTTTTTTATCCATGCATGCCCGTGGATACCTGCCCGTTCCCGGGTTGCATGGTTCGGGCGACCAGCCTCGGGAATTCACCGGTCCCACGCAATATATAAGCCACCGTGCGTACGTGATCGCATGCATCCCATGTTCGCAAGCACCCCGTGATCACGTGGGTGGGAATCGCCCAGGGCGGATGCAATTAAATGCACCGGCACGACCACGAGGATTCTGTAAACAGCGTTCCCGGTGGAGGCAGTGGCAAAGTGGTGGATGGAGGCGGAATGAACCCGCCGGTCGAAATTCTGCAGCGCGTGCCATTTTCGGTGAAGCCATGGCGTTCACGCCGTGGTAGTTCACGGACAAGTAAGCACTACACGTGTGATGGATCATGACAAATGCTAGGTTAGATATTGAAAGTCGTCCGTTCAATGCGGCGTGGATTTACCCCCGTCCCGAGTTCGAGAGCAATATTTACAAGGTTCTAGTGATTGGGGCGCATCCAGATGATGCCGACCTACTTACCGGGGGTTTGGCACTCAAGTTACGTGCGCGGGGTCATAAGGTTAAATACATAGCCGTTACGAATGGAGACATGGGACATTTCAAGCAAAGGGATATAGTTCTTGCCGCCAGGCGATTGGAGGAAGGGAAAGCCTCCGCTGAAAAGCTTGGTGTTGATTATGATACACTTAACATCGGGGACGGGGACGTCTGGGTGAATAGGGAACAGCTCAGGAAGGTAATTCGATGTATCAGGGAATATGCACCGGACCTCATCGTCACCCACCGCCCACAAGATTATCATAAGGATCACCGCTATACTGGCCAGTTGGTAAAGGATGCATCGTACCTCTTGCTCGTGCCGCATTACATGGATGAATACAGGACCCCGTTCATCGATCAGATGCCTGTGATTTGTTATGCGTTTGACCATTTTGAGAACCCGCTTTTCAGACCGGACGTGCTACTTGACATCACGGATGTTTACGAGCAGAAAGCACTTGCAATTTCCCAGCACGTGTCACAGCTCATGGAGTGGCTTCCATACACGCAGGGAATCTTGGATCAAATTCCAGAGGAATATGACTACAAGCAAAGACGGGAAATCGTGGAAACCTTGGTGAATTATCATTTTTCTGAAGTAATCTCCAGATTCAGGAAGCTATTGAAGGCTGGTTATCCCGATAGGAAAGTAAGGCAAGCAGAAGCGTTCCAAATATGTGAATACGGTAAGCAACCAAGCCTCAAGGAAATGAAAGAACTATTTCCGGGAGCGATATTCCCGAGCAGCAAGGAACTGGAAGCCACCACTGAACTTGGAAAATTGAAGGAGAAAATTAAGAAATTCAAGAAAAAGATCACGAAGCTTGAAGAGAAATTGGAGGGGAAATAAATCATGCCCAAGATTAAGCCTGAATACAAGCACGGCGTACCCATGGTCACGTGGCGGATGTACGAGAAAGATTATCCCGAACGGCACCTATTGCATCAAGTGGTTGAGTACTGGGCAAAAGAGAAGCCTTCTGAAATCGCCTTGATATCGGCAAACACCGGACGTGATTACACCTGGCTGCAATTCAAGGATGCAATGGATGGCATGGCACTCAAGCTCCTTTCAATGGGCATCAAGAAGGGGGATTTCGTTGCAAGCTCGTTACCCTTCTTTCCCGAACATGTTTTCCTGATGTATGGTTGTTTCAAGATAGGAGCGATTTTCGTACCACTTGATATCAGGTTGAAGCCTTCAGAGGCTGAACGGTGCGTGAGCTTGGTTAATGCGAAGGTATACGCCCATCTCGGGAAGACGGACGTTGCAGATTTCGGGAAGATGTCCGAGGCGGTGATGAATAATTGCGAGTCCTTGGAATGTTGCATTCAATTTTCCCATCCTGACGAGATCAATGAGAGCAATGACGTTACCACCGTGGTATCTGCCCTTGAATTCGCCCTCGATGCAAGGGAATTACTAAGGAAGGTGAATGCAGGCGAGGAAACAGGGTTAGCTGAAGATCTTTCTGAAGTAAACAGCAAGATCTCTCCCAGGGATGGATGCTTGGTGATTTACACAACGGGCTCCACGTCCGGCTATCCTAAACCCGCATTGCTAACCCATCAAGGAGTTACCGTCCAGAACCTGTGCCTCGGTCTGGGATTCGATATCACCGGGGAAGATGAAATCATGATGGTGAATCAACCTCCAAGCCATGTGGGTGGCTTGACGGAACAATTAATGACTCCGCTCTTCTTCGGGGGTAAGGTCGTCTGCTTGGATATCTTCAAACCCGATTTAAGCTTGGAAACCATCGAAAAATACAAGGTTACGATCCTTGGTCAAATTCCCGCACTATTCAACATGGAATGGCGCATGCCCAATTACAAGACCTATGATCTTTCATCCTTGAAGTTCGCCATTTATGGCGGCCAATCAGTACCACGGGAATTTCTTGAAAAGCTATCCAAGATGGCACCGAAATTCGGAACGGGTCTCGGATTGACAGAATTATCTGGTTTTTGCACGTACACCCCTTTGGATGGGACTGTAGAAGATATTCTCGCTGGCGTTGGATATGCCATGCCTATCACGCCAATTTCCATACGGGGGCCGATCAAGGATGATGGATCGGCAGGTGAAGAGGTACCGGAAGGAGAGATTGGCGAAATTTGCTTCTCAGGCCCGCAAGTATTCTTGGAATACGTGAATGATCCCGATAACACGAAAAAAACAATATCCTCGGACGGATGGTGTTACACGGGTGATCTCGGATATTATGACGAACGTGGCCTTCACTTCGAAGGCAGGAGCAAGTTTGTCATCAAACCAAAAGGATACCAGGTATATCCTGCCGAGGTGGAGAATTTCATATCTAGCAAGTTCAAGGACAGGGTGGAGGAAGTGGGTGTCATCGGCATGCCCCATGATGTTTTTTCCGAAGGCATCATTGCTTTCGTCGAAAAAAAAGCAGGGAAGAATATCACAGCCAAGGAAGTGATGGCGGCGTGCAAGGAGATGGCTTCCTACAAGCGCCCGCTCCACGTGGTTATCATGGATCCCGCTCAAATGCCCCTTAACCGTGTGGAAAAAACGGATTATGTCTTGCTTAAAAATATTGCAAGTGAAGTGGTAAAGGAGCTGCGAAATTCTGGTGGCTGGGACAGGTAAGGGTGACAAGATTCCTGCTAATGCCGTCTTTTTACTTGCTATTTTCCCTTTCAACACTTCCAAGCTTGGAATCGTTCGAAGAGAACACCCGATTCAAATATTCAATCCTTTTATTCCCAGGAATCGTTGAAAGGGTGTTGAAAACTTCATCGAGAATCACCCGAGGCAGGGTACCACTGGTGATGAACTGCCTGATCCTATCCAAGACTTCACTCGAAAAGAACACGATGCTTTCATTTCCCACGGGATATCAAGTGGTTAATATCACCGGGCCTATTTAATTCGTACCGAATCCAACGTTGGCTCTTCCCCTTCTGCAAGGCTTGAATGGTGGGAATTGCATTTTTTGTCACGTCAAAATACGGTCAGGTAAGGGCGGTTCCCAAAACCCTTCCTATTTGGATATTGTATCAACATTGGTTTGGATACCTTTGTTTACCTTGCTGGTATCAGGGTGCTCCATTACATTCACCATGGGAAAAATGTCGATGAATTCACCAAGTTCGCACCACTAATCAAGAAGAAACGTAGTCAATTCATCAATATTTGCCACTATCACTTGATCGCGGGATATATTGCAGACACGATTTGTTATTTCGTGTTTGAATTCCACAAGTCTCCTCGGTTTCCGGCAGATACTCGCCTCATATATAATCTCATTAATTTTGGGATATATTTTGGATTAATAGATATTCTCCAAGGTATATTATTCAATTTCACCAGCAAGATTTTAGGACGGCAGGAATTATCCAACGGAAGGAAATACACGAGCATTCTCGTTGGGATCGTGTATGGTTGTACGACGAATCCCGTGTTTTTTTCCCGGCTTTTCGCAAGGATAATGGGATACCCGTATTTCTGACAAGGTTCACCTCATTTTCCAACTTTCTTGAACGGAAGGAACGTGCTTGGCAATCTTTCATCTATAACCAAGGTTGAAATGGAATCTTGAATTTCCCTGGAATTATATAATGATTCCAAGAATTTTCGATACTCCAAGACATTCCCGGTTCTAACAACGGCAAGTAGTCCAAATTCTTCCCCGGTCCTGTATAGATCGACAATTTCTTGGCGATGTGCCAACATGCCCGCCGCCATGGAATTATATCGTGATAAATCCTTGGGAATGAGTTGCAAGAAGAATTTCAAGGGAAAATCGGTGTCATGGATGAATCTTGGTTGAATCTTGATGCTGAAAGCCTTGATGAACCCATCCCTAACCAATGCCTTGATGCGCCTGCGAACGGTTGAATATGCAATTTGAATTCCGCTTTTCATTTCAAGCTCTGACGTGACGGTCTCATAGGTGAACTTGGTGCTCATGGCTTTTAGAATATTGATGATCGAGACATCAATTTCATCCAAGATTCGTGGTTCCTCTTGCCCGGAATGCCAGCCCGTGCATATGACGCCCCCCTGCTTGAATGTCTTGATGCATTCGATGATCTTGTAATGTTGGAATCGGGTCCTTGCAACAATTGTATCGATTCGTTCCAGTACATCGCTGAATTTCCTTGCATTTCTCACTTGGAATCGCACCATCAAGGAGGAGGTCCCTATGATACCATCAAGTGTAGCTATACCAGGAATCTTGAGCAATTCCTTCACGATCTCGGGCTCTTCAGGATTCGTCTTGATTTCGATGAAGAAATTCCGGTAATCATGGTGATTTGGGTTTTCGAGAATGGTATAGGTGATGTATTCACTTGATTCGAAATCCCGCAGTTTCCTTGCCACGCTCTGCCTGCTCATGGTGGCATCTCTAGACAAGTCCGTGATGGATCTTGATCCGTCTAAATATAGAAGGTTCATTAATTGCCAGTCAGACATTAATAATGTTCAAATGAACGGTTGGTATTTAACATTATTTTCATATTCAGGCGTTAGATGAAAGAAAAGCACGTGTTTATAGGTTACCTCTACCTTTTTCATGTATCAATCAAGTAACAAGGTGCTCAAATAATGGATGAAAAATCTGGTGAATACAAGGTTGCGGATATGGGATTGGTGGAAAAGGGCTTGGAAGCCATCTACATCGCTCAAAGAAAAATGCCAGTGACCTGTTCGATAATTCGGGACCGTTTCGAGAGGGAAAAACCGCTACAAGGGATCAAGATTGCCGGATGCTTGCATATCACGAAGGAAACCGCGAATTTGGCTCTCACGCTGCAAGCAGGCGGTGCGGAGGTCTTGTTATGTGGATCGAATCCACTTTCCACGCAGGATGACGTGAGTGCCGCCTTGGTATCTCATGGTGTCAAGGTATTTGCATGGCACGGGAACACGCAAGAGGAATTCTACTGGTGCATCAGGGAATGCCTCAAGCACGAGCCGAACATATTGATCGATGATGGTGCGGATTTGATCGTCACTGCACACAAGGAATTTCCTGAATTGATAACATCTGGTAAATTATTAGCCTGCCAGGAAGAAACCACGACTGGCGTGAAGCGATTCAAGGCAATGGAAAAAGCAGGAGCATTGAAAGTTCCCCTATTCCCCGTGAATGATGCTAGATGCAAGAATGAGTTCGATAATGAGCTTGGAACTGGTCAAGGTGTCATTTCAGCCATTCAGGGGATGCATATCCTGATGGCAGGAAAAACCATGGTCATCGCGGGTTACGGGCATTGTAGCTCTGGTATGGCCTTACGAGCCCGGGGCTTGGGTGCGCAGGTCTTGGTTACGGAAGTGGATCCAATTCAGGCACTTAAAGCAGTATTTGCAGGATTCCGCGTGGTGCCCATGGATGAAGCAGTAAAGGAGGCAGACGTGATATTGACTGCAACTGGATGCAAGGACGTCGTGGCAGAAAAACATTTCGATAGCTTGAAGGATGGAGTCATTCTCGGCAACTTGGGTCATTTTGACGTGGAGATCGCAACAAGAAAACTATATGACCGTGCAAGCGAGGTTAAGCCGATCAGGAAAGATGTTGAAGAAATCACGCTTCCTGGTGGAAAGAAGGTGTATTTACTCGCCCAAGGGCGATTGGCGAATCTCGTGCTCACTGAAGGACACCCCTCGGAGGTTATGGACATGAGTTTCGCGCTTCAAAGCTTGGTATCGGAATTCATTGTCAAGAAGAAGAATTTCCGTCCCGGGATCATAGATGTGCCCGAGGAGATTGATTCCAAGGTTGGCGCACTCAAGCTGAAGTCAATGGGAATTATCATTGATGCACTTACCGAGGAGCAATTTAAGTACATTCATGGCTACGAAGAAGGAACTTGAATCATCCCGTGGTAATGATCTTTTCCCGTTTTTCTTCATTCCAGAATGCTGGCACCCTCGGGATAGCATCCGGGGCAGTGCATTATCGGTTCGTTTATCCAAGATATGGTCCGGCGGACCATCTCGAAATTCATGCACATCTTGTTTTTTTCTCCACTCCTGATGGAAAGGTTTAAGTTTTAGTTGCGCCCTAATGCCATTGCACTAATACCTGTAAAACAGTGATGACGCATGGGAAAAATAGTATCATTTCTCTTGATAGAAACATCAACAAGCGGCCCCGACGAGATACTCAATAACGTGAAGAAATCCGATTTCGTGACAGAAGCATACATCATATATGGTGAATATGACGTGATCGCGCGTTGTGAAACGAACACGTTGCACGAATTAACAAATTTCGTGGTATCCATACGGAAGTTAGCCGAAGTGAAGGACACCAAGACTTTGATTGCAACAAGCGGGTGAAAATCACCATTTTCCCGTTTACCCGAATAATTTCTCCTTTTTTCGAATAATACTGAACCTCTTGGTGTTCAAGCATGGGAGGGGATGATGATTGGCGAGTTGCGGGATGTCGCCCGGAGGACATCCATGATGATCCAGGTAGTTACTGGGACGAGGAGCGCATTGCTCGATTTTCTCGGGCTAAAGGTCAATGGAAGCTGCAAAAAAGGATAGCCGAGAGAGCCATCGCCCATTTCTTAGAAGAAGATCCAAAGGGCTTACAACACATGACCGGATCCCCCATAGCCCTCGATATCGGTTGTGGAACAGGTGCATCATCTGCATTACTTGTAGAAAACGGGTGCAAGACGATAGCGATAGATGTAATACCCGCCATGCTCGAATATTGCTTCAAGGATAGGTCCATGGTTGCCATGCGGCACCGAGGTATGTTACATGCCCTCCTGGCATCAGCAACAGCAATACCAATAAGGAAAGAACGCATCGATTTTGCTTTTTCCATTTCCGCCCTTCAATGGTTGCGTTCGGATCGCGAAAAGGAAGCCTTCATCAAAGATCTTCATTCATGCATCCACCAAGACGGTGGTCTCGCGTTTCAATTTTACCCGCGTTCTCGAGAATCGGCAATCAAGTTTGGAATGCGGTTGAAACACGCGGGATTCACGGGAGGGATCTTCATAGATAATCCAAGAAATCCCAAGAAACGAAAGGTATTCTTCGGGATGATAAAAAGAAAATGAATGGAACTATACGATTCTCTGGATAATTTTCTTATCCATCACGATCCAGTATTCAACATTCAAACCTTCAGCCAGTTTTCCCTTCAATTCATCATCATCAGGGATTGCAACTTCAAAGCTCTGAAAGCTCTCGTTATCCATTAATCCTATAGAATCCTCAGTGATGTGAGTGATTTGCGCGTTACGCTTGTCTATGTTAGGGATATCAATACTCTGGCTTGCAGGAAACGTGGAGCTCGACTTCTTATCGGTGAATATGTTGATACTATTCACACGGATCTTTGCATGACCGTGCTTGCCCGACTTAGAATGCTGTGGGTCCGAAATGACCTTGTGCACCTTGCCGTCAAGCAAGAAATAATTACCCTTCTTGAGCTGATTTGCATCCTTTCGAGTTATGGACATGATTATAATCCTCGAGTTTATTGTTTGTTTCTTTGATCATGGTGGATATCCGGTTCCTTACATGAGCCTCTTGCAACTCTTGCTTCCATGCTACTTCCAAGGAAGCATGAATTATCAAATCATGGTGAAGAACGCCGCGAATAGGATACCAAGGAGAATGCAATACGACCGTGAATATCCTTGATTTGGCAAAAGGTCCTCGCGATGGCTGGAAACCACTTTTGTGTACCTTTCAAGTATCGGGACTATATAAAGAAACAGGCAAATACATGCGATCAACTAGAAATACAGTTCGGAGAACTTTCATAAATCCCGGGGACGGAATATCTCTCAATAAGCCATGACATATGGAGTTGTAGAATGGAAATGAAAGATCACGGAATCTTCCTTGTCCATTATTCGAAAGCAATGGACTTGTAC
>WJJB01000076.1 GCA_014729935.1 Candidatus Bathyarchaeota archaeon
TCTTGGAACAATTACATGCCACAGCCAAGAAGAAGCGTGTTCATCGCATTGCGGGAATAAGTGGTATCCCAATTGGGATTCTTGCTATCATTGCTTGTATAACGTGGTATATCAAGAAACGTAAAAAGCAACGGTATCAAGAAATTCTCTCGTTAAAGATAGATTACTCGACAGGTGGAGAAACGTGAAAGTGCAGGTAAAACCACTACAATACCTATCTATTTTTCCTCCAAGAGTTGCTTGAAAAGCGCGAGCCGCTCTCGTGCTTCATCTTGATCGATTTTTTCGATGGCGGCACCAGCATGAACGATAATATAATCGTTGACTTTAACCCGATCTTTCACTAGAATTATGGATACTTTTTTCTTCAGTCCGCCATAATCTACTAACGCGTTGATGCCATCATTTTCAATGCGTTCTATCCTCACGGGAACGGCGATGCACATGATCAAAAAGGAAAAGCCACTGGAAGTTAAAAAAGTTATTGCTCATTAAGGATGCGTACAGGGAGCAATCATGGCTGAAGACACACCGCGAGTTCGGGCATGGAGATTTGAACCATTTTTCGTCTCTATCGTGAATGCAATTCATTCGAATGGCTTGGCACATGGAAAAGGACATATCTTCAGGACGGTTAAAAACGCGAAAACGATTTCAAGCAAATTGGAACCGGATGGAGACAGCAAGACTGTGGACATGGATATCCTCCTAGCAGCATCATATCTCCATGACTTGGGGCGGGATGTGAACGTTGGGAAGCACTTCGGAATTGCACTGGACCCGGCTCAAGATCACGCTGTTCGTTCTGCGATTCTGGCGGGAAAATTCTTGTCAACACTTAATGGATTTCCACCTGAAAAGATTGCAGCCGTCAAGGATGCCATCCGCGCGCACAGCTTTTCCCGGGGTGAAAAACCACTAAGCATGGAAGCAAAGATCCTCTCGGATGCAGACAAGCTGGATGCGATGGGTGCTCAAGGTATCATCAGGACCATTGCCTATTCCACCGAGCACGGCAGGTCGTTAAAAGATTCCATAACCCACCTTAATGAAAAGATCATGGTATTACATGAAAAATTGCACACCCCAAGCGCAAGGGATATCGCGAAACCGAAGCAGGTCCTCCTCCAGCAATTCATGATGGATCTTCAATGGTAGCCCAGGAATAACAATCATTCACTTCAATGCCGTTCTGCTAATCGCTCCAAGACCAATTCAAGGTAGGAACGTCTTTCAGAATCATCGCGGTGGAAACCAAGTGCTTTCATGAAGGAAAAGAGTCGTTCTCTTGTACTTTCAACCATGTCTTCATCGGCAATAATTTCCAATTCCATGTAGGCATCATCAAGGAATTGCACTTCGTCCAAAGTAATGGAGATGTCCCCTTTCGAGTAAACCACTCTCTCTTTTCTTATCACGATGACCTCTTGAAACGAGAGTTTCTTGAGTATCTCGCGGATCTTGGTTCCATCGGAGACTTGCAGGTTGATTTCTTCCCTTGATTTAGTGGTTGCATCGATTTTCTTCCCCTTGAACGTTAAATGCGTTTGTTCGGTTCCATCTGTTTCATTTCTCGATATCCGAACACGTAAAGCTTCATCCGTTTTCCTGAAAGAATCCATCACCGGAGGGGTGTCAAAATAATGATCCTCGTGAACGAGGTTGCAACAATACTTCGCGCCATTCGTTATGAGACGCTTTTCCATTACCTCGATGGATCCAATTTTCATTTTTACCTCTATTTCCAGGTTCAAACCTGGCACGGGAAACACCATGGCTTTTTTCTTCGTACGCGTATCTTATTGAAGAATCCATCCTTTTCAATAAATACGGATGTCATGCAGGCTCATGTAGATGTATAAGAAATCCATCCCCACTATTCTCGTCATTGCTCCTTACGACGAATCATGAAAAAGAACACGAAAGATGAGCGTGGAAACCATGTCAAGCATACAAGACGACATCATGAATATCATGAAACGTGACGGCTACAGGCAATATGTCGTCGAGAGATTCCTGCTGTTGTATGGTGAACGGAAAACATGGGAATTAATGAAGGCATTTTCCAAGCCCCCTGTTCCTTCGATACGGGTGAACCAGACCTTGATTCACCCGGGAGAAGTCATGCACCGCATGGGGGAGAAAAGATTCAAGCTCGAGCCTGTTCCCTGGTGCGATGAAGGTTTTTGGGTGTATCAAGACCAAGGACAGCCAGTTGCACGAGATCTTGGTAGGATTTCCACGTTCAATTTATCACCTGGCGCAACTCACGAGTACATGCAGGGATATTATAGCATGCAAGGTTCCACGAGCATGATTCCCGCGCAACTACTCGATCCACAACCCGGTGATGAGATTCTAGATATGACCGCAGCTCCCGGTTCCAAACTCGTTCAAATTGCGCAATACATGAAAAACACGGGGATCCTGGTAGGCGTGGAAAAGTCACGGGATCGGATCAAGGCGTTGAAATCAAACGTTCAACGATGCGGAGTGATGAATACCGCGTTAATATCAGACGATGCCCGGTTCTTGGACAAGCACTTTGCAAGTTTTGACCGGATATTACTCGATGCGCCTTGCACTGGGAGTGGATTGATGGGTGCTGATCCCACCCGAAAGCATTCACGCACGATCGCCGACATCGAAACCATGATGCATATCCAGATTCAACTCTTACAGCGTGGATTGAAAATGCTTCGTCCAGGTGGACGTCTCGTCTATTCCACGTGCAGCTTGGCACCAGAAGAGAATGAAAATGTGGTGAATGAAGCAATTACGGACTCCGGGTATCTCTCGGTGGTAAAACCCCCCGAACGAGTGTCAAAATGGTTCGATCCAGGTATGAGTAATGCTTTTGGTGTGGATTTCGACAAGTCATTGAAACACGCCTTGAGAATGTGTCCAACCCATCATTCAACAAGACCTGAAGGATTTTTCTGCGCCATCATCGAAAAAGCATGAAACGTGAAACAACCATGTCGGAACATCTCAACAAGGGTAGGTCGGAAA
>WJJB01000077.1 GCA_014729935.1 Candidatus Bathyarchaeota archaeon
ATCGGTCCGGCTATCAGGAAGGCGATTAGCTTGGCAAAGCTTGAAATAATTCCCGTCCGCCGTGGTTGCGGGAGTTGGGAATGTGGTTGTGGCGAGCATCACACGGTTCCATTCAAGGTTCAGGGCAAGGTCGGTTCCGTTGAGATTGAATTGATCCCCGCACCAAAAGGCGTGGGATTGGCAGTGGCTGATACAGCAAAAACAGTTCTTTCACTTGCAGGAATCAAGGACGTGTGGTCTAAAACGAAAGGGCGAACGCGCACCACTGCTAACATGGTAAAAGCAACGTACGAGGCTTTACGAAAGACGATGAAAGTATCGTCAATGGACGATTACCAGTAACGTGATGAATCATGAGTGCAAAGAACGCGGGAATCAAACCAGTAACACTGGAAGAAAAGGAAGAGAAAATCAAGGCAAAGGATGTAAAGGATGTTCTCCTGGTAGCCATTAGGATCAGGGGCAACGTTAACAAGTATAGGAATATCAAGAAAACGTTTGAAATCCTCCGGCTGCACAAGGCAAATCATGCGGTGCTCCTAAAAGCTACACCCTCCATCAACGGGTTATTGTTCAAGGTGAAAGATTTCATCGCATATGGTATCATAAACGAGGATACCCTCGCTAAAATGCTTGCAAAACGAGCACGATTGAATGGCCATAAACCCCTCGATGGAAAGAGCGTGAAAAAATTCACTGGAAAAGACTCGTATGATGATCTTGCAGCTGCACTCATCAACTTTGAATTAAAATACACCGATATAAAAGATATCTGCCCGGTTTTCAGGTTACATCCACCAAGAGGCGGTTTCCCAAAAGGGTTGAAGGTGCAGAGATCCATGGGTGGCGTGCTTGGATTTCACGGCAAGGATATCAATAAAATAGTAGTGAAAATGATTTAACAAGGTTGATTATAGATGCCAATAAAATACAAGAAAAAAACGAGACATTACCGGGGTTCCAGGCACAACGGTTGGGGAATTCAAGGGCAACACAGGAAGAAGGGACTCAAGGGTGGCTTCGGAAAGACGGGACTGCAAAAACACAAGTGGACCTGGCTCATGGCAAAGGGAGATAGAAAACATTTTGGAAAGCACGGTTTCAAACGACCTCCTTGCGTCACTGAGGAAATAATTCCCATAAATATCAAGGTGCTTGAAGAAAAAATTCCCGTCTTGCTCGACGAAAACCTTGTAGAGAAGAAGGGATCCAGGATCATCATTGACCTCGATGCTCTCGGTTACAAGAAGTTATTGAGTACTGGTTCGGTGAACGGGAAATACGACATATCCGTGAAATATGCAAGCAAGCGGGCCGTGGAAAAAATCGAGGAAAATGGCGGATCCGTAACACTCACGGAAGAATCTTCGGAAAACGAAGAATGAACTTCCCGTATTGGATTTTTTTCATCATAATATCATCTTTTGTTCAAGCACGTGCTTTTCTGCCTTCATGATTCAATCTTCACGAAATTTTTATTAGGTAAGCGCTTCTTACGGTAATCAGTATAAAAAACCGTGAAACTTGTTGTCTAAAGAAATCGATATCAATCCTGAAGTCCAGATCAAGCTTTCAGCCATGTTGGAAGAGATAGAAAGCAAGACCGAGCTTGAAGCATGTGCAATTATTTCACAAACAGGACTTCGGGTGGCTCATGCTGATAGTTCAGTGGGGCCTTCTATCGACGCTGACCTTTACTCGGCAAGTCCTGCGACTTTGATCGCTCTTGGAAGTACAGTAACACAAACCTTGGAGTACGGTGAACTTACTGAAG
Source organism: Candidatus Bathyarchaeota archaeon (assembly GCA_014729935.1). Classification (GTDB taxonomy): domain Archaea; phylum Asgardarchaeota; class Lokiarchaeia; order Sigyniarchaeales; family Sigyniarchaeaceae; genus WJJB01. Next base: position 1,775 of record WJJB01000077.1, read on the forward strand.
TCGTGGTTCGGGGGACGAAAGGTTACACCATCATTACCGCAAGTAGGGACGTCCCGTTCATCCTGCTATCCACTGCCAAGAAGGCATACAAGCTGGGATATTTCTTCCATATTTTGAGAAAAACATTCGAAAATGCTTCCAGTATCCTGAAAGAAGTGGAAATCGGTGAAGCTACTTATTAATTCAGTGCTTTGTTAATTTCCTTCATTACCCTGGTGATCGATGCATTCACGACAACTTCTGATACCTTATCAAGATCAGTTGATTGATCGTTGATGATGACGAGCTTGCCGCCTCGTTTCCGAACGATCACTGGAAGATAATTTGCAGGATACACGATCAAGGATGATCCGAGGACCAAGGCAAGATCGGCCTGCTTTATCTCAACCAATGCTTCTTGGATGGTTTCGCTTGGCGTGGATTCACCAAACATGACCACGTTGGGGCGAATGAATCCAGCACACACGTCACACCATGGTGCCCGCTTCTTTCGCTTGTACCTGCGCATTACATCCTTCAACCGGTAGGAACCACCGCAAAACATGCATTTCGCCTCAAATGCATTGCCGTGTATTTCTATCACGTTTTGTGAACCAGCCTTCTGGTGAAGCCTGTCCACATTTTGGGTGATGATGGACTTCATGATGCCATCCTTCTCCCAGTCCGCGAGAATCTTATGCGCCTTGTTTGGTTTGGCCTTCATGATTTTTTTACCAAGCTTATATCCGACCCTCCAAAATAGTTCCATTTTCTCGTCAAGGGTTAATTCTGAGATCCTAAAAGCCCCTGGCTTGGAAAGCTCCTTTGCTTCCTCTTGATTCCACAATCCAGTCTCTGGACTCCTGAAATCGGGAATCCCGCTGTCGGTGGAAACACCTGCGCCTGTAATGCAGATTGGATAATCTGAATCAGTAAGAAGTGCGGCGATTCTTGCTGCATCCTGTTTTATTGATTTTTTGGTTTCGGAATCCTTCATTACACCACATTCTCCCTTGCGGGATAACCTAATGAACATCTGGACATATATCAACTTGCCTTACAAAATCAAGCCAATGGGGAGAAGACTGGTGACCACTGCAAAGCTTAGCACCCACGCGATTCCAATGATGCTAATTATCTTAGCTTGCCTGTTGATCTTGTTTGTATCCTCCTTTTTAGCTGAACTCCTGCTAATCCCAAAACTAATGAAGAAAGCAGGGAAGAAAAGCCAACCACAATACGCGAGCTGTCTTGAGAGCTTAGATTCCTTGAGATTCCCGTGATCCATGCCTTCCCTCGTGTTTACATCAAGCCATTCCACCTCATGAAGGGCGGCAACGGGATCAAGACGTGGCGTTTTCCACCACTGAACTTGGGTTTTCATCTCCCTTTTGTTGATAGGTATCAACACCATGGATAACTTTGCGATAAACCACTCCAAGCTGAAGGTATAGTGCACCTTCTCCCATATCTTGAGGAGGAGCATCCAAAATGCTATGATAAGTAGAATCGCTAGCCAGATGGTGATGACATTGAGTGATTGGTATACACCTTGAATGGTACCTGGGATCCCAGGAATGAGTAAACCGACAATAAGCACGGGAATCACGTCAACGAATTGGAAATTATAGACTGAAAAGGCGACAAAACCGAATCGCCTGAAGAACAGCGTTTTCTTTCCAAATGCTTCGGCTTTCCCTCGAAATTCCACGAGCCGGAATATTAATAGCATGCAACCAATTTGGGAACCTGTCAGCAGTATAAACATGAAGAACCATGCAATACCTAAGGTATCTTGAAGTTGTGGCATGCTATCGGAATTTTGTAATAATGTTAAGGCATTGTCAACGGTATCTCCACCCGAGATAAGTAAAACCGCGATGCACCCAACCAATCCAATACAGACCATGATGAAGGCAGCCATCATCCCTTTTTTCAAAGGGCGCGTCGATTTCTCACCCTGTATCGATGATTGCTTCATGATATACAATCCTATGATACTACCGACGAAGGACACTGCTAAGAAAGGGAATATGGGTTCCACGTTACCCCCAAGCGCGCTAAGGAACACCCTTGAAATATTCTTCCATAATGAACCATCAATGAGATCCCCGTACTGCCATCCATGGCCGGTACCAGGATCGATTCCCGACGAGAAATTGCCATTAGCGATGAAACGGTCCAAGCCTGCCCACACGAGCGGTGTCATTACAACCACGATGACTGCAAGCAGGGCATATATCTTGATATTCCTTTTCACTTTTTTGAAACCATCATTCCTGGAAAGCAATCCTTGGATTATACCATTAATAATGATGCACCATGCAACTGCATGTATGGTTTCCATGTGATAACCGCGATGATAGATATCGTTATCCCAATTGGCTTTCCCAAGCACGAGATCTCCAAGGCCTCCCTTGTAC
>WJJB01000009.1 GCA_014729935.1 Candidatus Bathyarchaeota archaeon
GAGCAATGGTTGCTCCATGTTGTTGACCAAGATGCATCGGGAGAACAAGAACGCCGGGCAATTGGTATCTTTCACCATGCCGTGAAATCGTTCAACATGGCCTCGCAGGCAAGCTTGGAACGAATTCAGCGCAAGGTAAAAGCTGCCATCGCGGGGGAACGAAATGATAGCACCCATGCACAAGTGAAACCGTTGGTGAAGCGGGATGCGTGGCAAGGGTTTGATCCCGTTCCACGAGATCCCACGATCAAGGCACTAGTGACATGGGTGCAGGATTCCATCAAGAAATTGGAAACTCAAGTTAAGGAACTTGCCACCTCGTGCAAGCGCGAGCATCTTGTCATACCCGAACTTGGTAACATCGATCCATTCAAGCCAGTCTTGAATAAAATGGAAGGAAAGAATAACAGCCTGCCGGATTTATTGCATGCGATTGCCCGATCCAAGGAAAGCATGGACAGGTTTCTCAATCAATTCATGAATGCAGGTAGGTTCAAGTGTGACGGGTTCTTGGCGGCAAGGCAAAAGAATAACATGGCTGGATAAGGCATGCCGTGAAATTGGGCATGCCATGGTTTGGAGTCGAGCACGTTCCAGCTATCAATGCAAGGATATCACTTGAATAACCAAGAGGTGAAACCACAATTCACATGGAACATCTAGGGCGTTTTCCAGGGGAACACGGTAATTCCCAAGGCAGGATAATCAACGTGGACGAGATGGCACCAGGTGATTGGAATTTCGATGCAATCATTCCCGACGGGAGAATACGGGCTGTCTTAAAGCGAAGGGGCATCACGCGCCTGCAACCCATCCAAGAAGCCGCTATCAGGCATGGCTTATTCTTCAGGAAAAGCATGCTCGTATTCTCACCATCAGGTTCGGGCAAGACCTTGATAGGTGAGCTGGCAGCCATTACATCTGTTTTCCAGCGGTATGGAAAGGTAGCTTATTTGGTACCATTAAAGGCACTTGCCACGGAAAAGTACAAGCAATTCGTGAAATATTGGAGTCCATTAGGCATCAAGGTGGAATTATCGATAGGAGATTATGACATGCCCGTGCGAGATCTATTGAACGCGGATATTATCGTGATCACCTACGAGAAGATGGACTCCATGTTGCGCTCGCACTTGGATCATATTCAAGGCTCCTTCGGCGTCATGATCATTGACGAGATTCACATCATGGGAGAGGAATCACGAGGTCCTCGCCTGGAATCATTGATCATCAGGACTTCCCGGATGCTGGGAGATGTCCAAGTGATTGGGTTGTCAGCCACGGTAGCCAATCCCGTCCAGCTTAATGATTGGCTCACGGAGCTAGGCCATGATAGCACCTTGTTGATCTCTACCAAGCGACCAGTGCCCTTGCAATATACGATCGTGAAATCAAATAAGGATCTCGTTACGATATCGACCATTATCAAGGAAATTCTTCAAGAGGGTGGGCAGTGCCTCGTGTTTACCCGGAGCAGGAAGCGAGCCGAGCACTTGGCAAAGCAACTCAGTAGGTTCTCGAGTCACTTATCAAACCGGGTGCTCCATAATAAGCGAGTGCAGCTCGCCTTCAAGATAAAGCGCAATCAAAAGCTCTCAGATTTACCACCCTTGATCTTTCGGGGCGTGGCATTCCATCATGCTGGCTTATCCACGGGAGAGCGTGACGTGGTGGAATATGGTTTCAGGCACCGGATCATTCATGCGATTTGCTGCACGACCACGTTGAGCGCGGGGATTAACTTGCCGGCGAGAGCAGTGGTGTTGCAAGATTTCAAGCGGTACACGACGTTTGTTGATAATGTCGACGACGAATCCAAATTTCACCAAGTGATCCCCGGATCCCGAGTTTACTTCAAGCCACTCCCACGCAACACCTTCCACCAGATCATGGGACGGGCGGGGAGAGCGGGTCATGACACGATGGGCTCTTGTTACATCATCGCTCGTTCCAGTGCTGAAGAAAAATGGATCAGGGAGTATTACTTCAAGGATGCCAGGAGATTTAAAGCAAAAAGGAAAGATGGACGATGTACCGGGAAGAAGGGTGATCCCAGCACGGGTTACTCTCATGAGGAACCTTTTGTGGCTATAATGAAAGGGGAAACTGGGGGATGCTTAGAAAGCAAGCCCGGTGAAGGAGAGCAAGGTGATGCAAGCACCGGGATCCCCGTGGCAACGACAATTGGGACCTTGACCATCAATGGAGAGAATGGTATATTGGATGAAAAGGGTGGATTGACTAGCATGATGCCCCGGTATGATCCAATGGAATCCATGTTAAGGGAGCGGGACGTGCTCATGGAACAATTACTTCTTAGTACCAACGAACAAGATGGCGTGTCCAAGGATGATATCAATAAATTTTTCAAGCAAACTTTTTTCAACTTCTTATTAGAAGACAAGCACACGCCCATCGATGCACTTCTAGGTATCAAGAAGGTAACCTCGCGTGATTTCATCAAGTACGTATCTGCCGGGATTGATGCCTACCTGGCTAGGCATCCCAGCGCGAGGGTTGAGATTGCCAAAGTGTCAACGGGAATGATATCGGGCACGATATACCCACTTCAGCATACCAGTTTTGATTGTATCATTTCCAAGGGATCTGGCATTCAATGCACGTGCGGGAATCACAAGCACGTTAACGGGTTAGATGGCACGTGCCAGCATGTCCAGCTGCTCGTGAAGCACATTCTCGATACACGTCCATCCCTTGAACCCACCTTAGATGTCCTGCTGCAGGCAAGCCTGGGCCAGGATTGCTACTTGGATTACTTGCTAGCGCGGGATCTAGTGACCAGGAAAGCAGGGGGTCGGTATACGTGTAGCAAGTTTGGCAGGTTGGTCACGAGCTTGTACATCTATCCAAGGACGGCAGTCATGATCAGGGAGCACCTGTTAGAGGTAGCAGCAGGAGGAGATAAACCAGAGAGCGAGCAAGTCCTACAACTTCTTGGTATCATCAGGGCAATTTTTAAGGATGGAGGTCGTGACCGGGATGGCGCTTTATTCTTGGGTGCTTGGTGCTGGATCGAGGAGGAACCCATGGACGTGGTTCTCGATCCATCTGCTGCTGCAATGACTTTACCTGCAGGGCTTGATCCGGGAAAAAAACCGCTTTATCCAGGTGATTTTGCCAATTTCCGCAAGGAGCTACTCCGGTGGATTCACATCTTGGGAAGGATGGCATCATTCCTTCACGTGGATTTCCTGGGGGACGCCTGCATGATACTGGAAACACGCGTGAAGTATGGCATCAGGCACGATATCATGCCCTTGGTTCTCCACATCAAGGGTGTGGGCCGTATAAGGGGCAGAATGCTGTATCGTGCCGGATACAGGTCAGTGGATGATGTTAGGCAAGCAAATCCTGCAGTGATGCACGAAAGGACCGGAATACCTCAACAAATCTGCGAGCAAGTCATTGCTGCAGCATCGCACTGGCAGCAGGAGGATGCCGGGTAATGATGGAAGCAAAAGGTTCCCGATGGATGGTGCAGGCAAGGGAATGGTTCCAGAAGACACATTTCCTTCACCATGAAGGTTTAGAACTCCGGGAATACCAAGTGCGCAGCGCTTGGAAGAGCAAGGATAAAAACACGCTCGTTGTCCTCCCAACAGGTTTGGGGAAAACAATAGTTGCCGTTCTCCACGTTGCTTGCATGCTGCACCGTCATGAAAGAAACCGGTGTAACCAAGAGGGGGATGCAAGGCATGGAATATCATCGCAAGACGGCATGAAGATAAACGAGCGTGATCGCGGGATTCCAGCCCCGATCATCATCATGGTGGCACCCACCCGTGCATTGCTGGTTCAGCATCAAGTAACGTTTCGTAAATGGCTGGCACTCAGCCCGGACAGGATACTCATCGTGGATGGTTCAATCACCCCGACCGCACGAAAGGCCCTGTACGAATCATTTGGTGATCAAGCATGGATGCTATTCATGACCCCGCAAACCTTGCACAATGATTTCCTCGCAGGCAGGTTTCCGTTAGACCTGATCGGTGGGTTGATATTGGACGAGGCACATCACGCAAGGGATCAACATTCATACGTGAAGATTCACCATTATTTGCACTCTCGCGGGCATGATCCACGCCTGCTTGCAATGACTGCATCACCAGGACATGATGCCGAAGAGATCCAGGAATTATGCAACACCTTGAACATAGACCCGGTGAATGCCATTTTTAAATGCAGGGATGATGCAGACGTGCAGCCATACGTGCACGACATCCACGTGGAACGCATCGGCGTGGTCTTACCAATGGAATACATGCAGGTGCTCGGGTCGCTCATGGAAACGCTTTCCGAGCAAGTGAATTGGCTGGTCATCGCTGGCGTGTTGGATAACTCGCCCATTGACAAGGAAATGCAATGGAAGAAGCCGGTCTCGCGCATGTTTTTCATTAACTTGCTTGACGAATATAGGGATTTACCTGGTGATAATCACCCGTTGAAATTCAAAATAATCTCCCGGCTCGCATCATGTATCAAGGTGCACCATGCGATTGAACTCGTCGAGATGGAAGGTTTGGAGGCTTTCATTGATTTCCATCATTCCATGAGGGATTCCCTCAGGAAGAAACCTACCAAGGCAAGCAAGCGCCTGCTGGAAAATCCATCCTTCAAGAAGGCTGTTGGGATTGCGAGGGCTTGCGCGAATGATAGCGATCCACGGGTTGCCTGCCATCCAAAGCTTGCAGTACTGGGGCGGGAGCTGGAACGATTCACCGGAATGCATCCTGATAGTAAAGTCCTCGTGTTCGCTAAGTTCCGTGCTTCTGTTCGCATGATCGTTTCGCACTTGTCAGGAATCGACGGTATCGTTGCACACCGGTTCGTGGGACAATCGAACCGCACGAAGCACGATCGGGGACTCTCCCGCCAAGATCAAGAAGAGGTACTTGACAAATTCAGGTCGGGTGAGTTTAGCGTGCTTGTTGCAACGAGTGTTGCCGAGGAAGGATTGGATATAACTGAGTGTGATCTTGTCGTTTTTTACGAGATGGTTGCCTCGGTGATTACCTTCATTCAACGGATGGGACGTACCGGCAGGAAGCGAGACGGGAAGGTTCTAATGCTTTTCACCGAGGGAACGATGGATTATTTCAGGATGCGTGCGCTCGATGGCAAACTTGCAAGGATGAAGGACGTGTATTGCTCTGTAAGGGAGTTGGAAGCTCCAGCCTCACCACGAAAGACTCTTCTAATGCAAGGATACGCTTCCTGCAAGGAAGCTCTCCAGGGGCAACACGAAGATGGTTCTGGAATGATACTGCTAAATGGAACCTCGACAGGGTCCGTGCAGGAGCAGATGCGGGAGCAAGAAATATCTCACGGGGATCCTTCTAACCAAGGGTCAGGTGAGAAGAAGAGAGGTCCCTTGGATGGGCGGATGATAACACGAAGCCTTGATGCAAAAAGGGGAAGCAAGACGGGAAGAACAACAACGGCATTGGATCTTTTTTTTTCCACTGCTCGGGAATCTAATCCCGGGGCCAGTCTCCATTATCGCTCGCCAGCTCAAGATAAGGAGCCTAGCATGATCCCCCAGACGCCCCCTCCTTCCATAACGACCTTGAAGCGATGGCAGCATGGTAATCCTATCGGCTTAAACCCAAGATGTTTCTTGCACGATTGGTTGCAGCAAGTCCTCAAGGAGATGAGCATTCCCACCATCACGGTGGATGAAATGATACCGGATATATTGATATGCAAGGAAATCGCTGCCTGCATCCGGTCCGAGGAGCAAGCATACCAGGCATGCATGGACGGTTCAATTTTTACCAACTTGCACGAGTTCGCATCAATGTATCCCCACGCGATTTTCATCCTGTTCAGGGGTACAGTCGATCTTCTTACTAAGGGAGAGAATGGCACCCTTCCAGTGGAACCAATCATTCTAACCAAGTGGGTAACACGGTTCTGTGATGAATTCGGCGTGCAGGTGATGGATATTGAATCAATGGTGGTCTTGCGGGCGATCATCAAGGATTTACGGCTCAAGGCAACCAAAGCGTCCAAGTAAGCAATGAGTCTCACGATCACCGGTTCGCTCAAATCTTCCTTCCCTGAATTCACTAATTGATGAATGAAATCGTGGATGCCAGCAATTAATACAGGAATCCCTTCTTGAATGCCAAGTTTCCAGTTGAACTCGACTTGACGGTCTCCCGCCTTTTCGACCTGGTGGCATTTTTTACCCTCTTGGCTTTCGGATCATCTCGGGATTTCTCATCGTCCCCGATTAATTCCTTTCGGCTCGCTTCGGGGAGCTTATCGGCGAGGATGGCCATCAGGATCATCTTCATCATCTTGTCCGAGGAGGCTGTCCCGATGCCATCCTCTTTCCTTTCATCCCTGTTGATGAATTTCTTGCGTTTCATGTACAGGATCCCGGTGATGATCACGCCGTCGATGATGATTCCGACGGGAAATGACCACGCTGCCAAGGCCACCATGATGAATCCCAATACGCAATATTTATTGAGCATCATGGATTCTCGTAGCACCTGGTGTATTTAAAGAGTAAAAAGTGAATTTGGAGATGATGGGGCCTGTGCCAATCGGGATGGTGTGCATTCCCTGTTGCCTTGCCATGCAAGGGATACCGATCAAGATTCCACGGTGATGGGAATCCTTATTCTCGTCGGATCCTTTGACATGCGGAATCCAGAGAGTAAATGTTCCAGATTCATGCCCTGCCTTGCTAACAAGCGGTGGACCGCATTGTGCACGGTAGCGGGATGAAGCACCCCGCACCTTTCCAAGGTGCTACACAAGGAGGGGTGCCTGAGATCATGGAGTTTATATGCAAGGAAGGCAGCGCAAGCAGCATGAACCCTGGGATGGAATCCACCGGTTATTTCGCCCAACCAATTCAATATGGCCCGCGCGTCTCGCTTGAACCCGTTGCTATAGGCTTGATCTGTCATGATGTTTTCCAGGTAAATCCCGGGGTTACCAGCAGTTCTAGCAATCATCTCACGTGGAAGATGATCCTTATAGGCAAGCAACCATGGGCGCTTGCGCATGGGCACGCCAGGAACGGGAGCATGATGGGTGAATTCTTCCGGATTGATTGGCAAGCCATTGCACCGCATGGAATGGAAGATCAAGACTTCTGCCATGATGGCTGGTCCCCGCAACTTCGTTTTCCCGGGCATGGCTTCCCAAAAGATATCCCGGGTTTCCAGTATGGTATCCCAGCAGTTTTCCTTGATGCCAAGCTTCTCGCAAGCTCGTGATGCAAGGTTCATGATTTCAGCCTTCTTGCTTTTTTCGTAACGCTCCTTGTATGGATGATCACTCATGATGATCACCCTCCTTTCTCCTTGCACGATTTCAAGTGTCGGTCGAGTGTTCGCTTTGAAGCATAGGTTCTTTCACAATTCGGGCACGGGATGCGCCCATCCTCGTTCCTTTCCATTCTACAAGTTCTATTGTTTCCAGCATCCACCTCATCGCCATCATCACCATTCCCGCTATTACCTGGTTCCGCCCGTTGATCGATTTCGGAGGCTTTCAGCTCGTGAATGGATTCTTCTTCTATCTTGTAGTTAATTTTGGGATCATCGCTGATGCCAGCTTCCGTGATGAAGAATTTAGCCGTACCTGGTGCCAAGTCCACGGAGTCCACCACGGTAATTTCCCGTTCCAGCGTCTCGTTGTATGATGTGCCCCTGGCTCTCAGGCGGTACCGGAAGTGGCAGCCGTGGGAAACAATGTTCCCACCAACCGCGTCATTATAGGCAAACTGCCCTGCCATTTTCGTGACTACTTGGTTGGTGAGCACCACGGCAATATTGTTTGATTCGGCTATTTGCGATAGCAAGTGGATGATATTATTAAGCACAGCTTGGCGAGCACTCAAGCAACCGATACCAACATACTCGTTCCGTAAAAGTGCCATCAAGCTATCCACCACGATCAACTTCACGGGATAGGTCATGAGTATTCTCTCGCAACTCTCTATCATTTGCAGCTGATGGTCCGAAGAATATACCTTTGCCAGGTGGATCCTGTGCAGTGCCTTGGTAGGGTTGATGCCGAAGCGCCGTGCAGTCCTTGCAATCTTTGCCTTGGAAAAGGTACCTTCAGTGTCGATGTAAATAATATCGCCGTCAAGCCCACCTTCCTCTTCAGGGAGTTGCACGGTGATGCAAAGGGTGTTGACGATATTTGTTTTTCCGCTCTTGAAAGCACCGAAAATCTCCGTTATGCGCCCAGTGGTAATACCACCATCCATCAGGTCATCGACAACTTCGGATCCTGTCGTGAACCATTTCCAGTTCTCCTGCAGCTGGTCCACCGTGATGAACTCGCACATGCCCATCTCCTCACGCGCTTCATAAATGATGTTCTTCGCCCTATTCATTGAAATGCCGTTTACTTCAGAAAGCTCTCGCGCGTTCGTCATGGAGAGCCGCCGGAGCGTGTTTATCCCCTCTTCCATCAATAATTTCAATACTTTTGGTGTCATTGATTTCAGGTATTGCAAGCCATTTTCAACTTGTTCTGATATCATGGTCGTGAACCTGCGTATGTGGTGTCTTGTTCAGTAAATGCATGTCGCCATTATATTTAAAATAAAAATGAAACATTGGTGCAAGCCCTACCTTGGTAGTTTTTCCCTTTATTAGCATGCATCCCTCTATCGAGACATGACCCGACCGGCAATGGCTTCGATGGATGAGATCACGCCAATACTTGACGAGTTCACCCGCGCATATGCCCGGTTGACGGGCAGGGGTGGCATGCGAGGGATCCTCTTGATAGACCAGGATGCGAAGGTGATCGCCAAGAACTCCATGTTCTGCTTGAAAAAACCGTGGGACATGGGCGGGATAGGAGCAGCACTGTATGGCGTGTCCAAGCAAGCAAGCCTGTATTTCAATTCGGCAGGGATGGAGCGTATTTCCATCGTGTTTGATAACTTGAAGTTTTTCGTGAAATGTATCGGCAAGGTACCACTTGACGATGGTAAACCATCGAGGGAAGTGTTATTCGTGATATTATCGGAAAAGCACGTGAAGGAAGGACTCGTGATCATCCAAATGCGCAAGTTTGCGCCCAAGATTCTTGAAGCCATTCATAAATCCTCTGGAACTACCAAGCTCCTTGGTTTGGATGAAAGAAGCGTGAAATCATACCTTCTGGGTTTGGGGGCTTGATTCGGGCAACCAACTATGGTCCCGGCATTCTCCATTAACATTAGATCTTTCGCGATCGCATATTAAAAATCGAATAAGGTTAGTTCCGGTGCATTTGATCTGCAGTCTCCCATTCCCGTTCATTTTCCCATCGATTCCATACCATCTTGGTTGATGGGTTTCTTGCATACTTGGGCGGGGTGTGTCTTTACTCTTTATATGCGTCTAGTACCATCATCGTGCATGAGCATTAGCGTGCCCGGCATCGAGCGGCAGGCCTTCGCGCATTTTGAAGATTGGAAGCGAGCATTCAACGGGGTTGTCATTTCCATCTTGAAAGCAAGAAATTCAAGGGAGATACGCGATTTCGTGATTAAATTCATGGATGAGGTGGAATCCCCCGCATGGATGCACGTGTACCAAGTGACCTATAACCAACTTGAAGCGTTAATCCAGCCCACGGTCAAGAAATTGGACGAGCTCGCATGCGTCATCTTGGATCAAACCAGCGAGATGACATTCAATGAGGCTAATTGCTCAGGATGGGATTATCTCCAAGATTTCAACAAGTGGAAGGCACATTTTTCCCCCTTCGTCAAGAATATAATCTGCGCGGGAATGAATAAGGAGAAAGTGGTTACCTTGAAGCTCGAATTCATGCGTCAGGTGGAAGCACCCTCGTGGCGCTCCGTAATGCACGGAGCCATCAAATCTTTCGTTGCTCGCATGCAAGAAATCGAGCAACGGGTAACACATGTGTCAAATGCGATGGAACATCGATAATCGGCATACCCGAAGTGGCGTTTCAATGTCACCGTTGGTTGTCCTGGAAAATTGACCCTTTCAAACAGGCAGGAATGGATGTCCATGGAGTGCATCTCTTGCTTGGAATGGTCAGCATTCTTGGGTTGAAACCGGTCACGTGCCTTTTTCCCCTTTTAAGGATCCCTCGCTTGGACATGTCATGGCACTCGATGGTACCGGAAACCAATCCAAATCATCCACATCTCATCCTTCCCTGCAAGTAAAGGTGGTTTACTGGGGCCCGGCAGAGGTGGGCAAGACCACGTCTCTCGTCCACGTGTATAATTCCCTGCATGAGCATGCCGCCGATGCATTGATCAAGGTGCAAACAACGGGTGGTAGGACATTGTGGAGTGAATATGGTGCATTGGAATTCGAGATCCCGTCCACGCGTGGACCAGTTTCCACGGTCGTGCACGTGTCTGCGGTTACAGGGCAAGAGCGTTTTTTAAACACCCGCGAGTTCACGGCTGCCAGTGCAGATGGCATCATGTTCGTTGCAGACAGTAGGCGTCACCGGTTGGATGCAACGAAACGGAGCTACGAGGAATTACTGGCATACATGCCCCGCACGACACCCATCATGGTCCAAGCGAATTTCCAAGATGCACGGGACGTTCTCTCACCAGCGATGATGCACCAAGTTCTCCTGAACGTGGATTCCTCTCGCCCCCCCATTAATACCGTGTTCACGGTTGCAAAGGATGGAGTGAATACCGTGGGCGCCTTTCTTCAATTGCTTTGCATGGTGATCACCAAGATGGCGAGCTCCAACATGGGTTCCGAATCACATGATCCATGATTGATGATTGCGTGCTCTCCCCTATCCATGTTGTAGCGTGAAGTCATGAAAGGACATTTTCCTTTCACCCGCCACGTTTTCAATCAAGCAGACTGGTGATGAAATCCACCAAGAATCCCGCCGTTAATATCAGGACAATCAGTCCCACGAGAAATGCGATGAATCCAGCTTTTACCAGTTTTTGTTTCTCTCCTCGGATTGCTGACGAGATTGCCATGAAAAAAGCCATTGGTGATAGTAACACGGTGCATCCGAGCACGATTGCTGATATGGCATAAGCCTTGTCCCTAGTTGCGGGATCTACTGGTTTAGTGAACCTGAAAAATATCATGATTTGGAACAATCCGATGATTCCAATGGACACATAGCTCGTGATCGGGTCGTACAGGGTTCCCACAATCGCCATGATCATGCCGAAAATAAATGACATGAAAGCCCAATAGCGCCGTGAACCGGTGAACCTGGGGGTGAGGGAGGCTTTCAGTTGAAGCACTTCGGGAACCAGTGCCATTGTTATCAACCCGGTGAAAATCCATGCATTCCTCGACAGGGAAAACCAAGAAAATAGGCTTGACAGCACCATTGCTTGGACCGATGCCACCATCAATGTAACACCAAGGCGCAGGGTCCACATTCCCGCGTTGCTCGAAAACCAATTACGATGATCCGTGAACGATGCGACGAGAATGATGCCATTTCCCACCACGAGTCCCAGCCACGGCCATGATGGATTCGGTTGGCTTGCTCCCTGGAATTGGAGTGCAGAGACCATGAAACCAAGCGTGAAAGAAATGCCGATGGTGGAGAAGATTGGTTGTGAGATGCGCCTCGCGGGAAATCCATCCATGCTACTGGATATTCCCGTTCGTGCTAGATGCAAATCACCAGTCGTGGATTTATCTACTACATTGCCACCCGAAGCAGGTGATGCTCCACGTGCGCGGGGTGCATCTTGGGTTCGGATCATGGAAAACCCGCGTGCCTTCCTATCGGAATTATCTTCGCTGAACATCGAATTTGTTCCAAGCACCAAGGGTAGGAGAAGGGCAGTGCTTACTAGGTGGTGAAATGTAACGCTCCACGCCCCGCTCCATCGTAAGACCATGAACATGCCAATGATAAGCATTCCAGAATGCATAGATCTTTTCGAATCTATTCCTTCAGCCGTTGATCGTGAGATGATGGCCCCCAGCACTGCGGGTATCACTGCTAACATGGTCCAGTTCAGCCAGCCAACGAGAAGCCACGCGGGCAAGATGTCCGTGGAGAGCCAACCTGTCGAGAAAGGTAATCCACCCTCAATGCTTGGAGCACTGAAAGGCCAGAAATGGTGAAATTTTGCATAGATGATCCAATCAAGTAGCAGCTGGATGCCAATCACTGTTGGAAGAAGTGCCTTTCGAAGGATTTTAATGAATCCAAGGAACCTGGTAAACCTGAACATCAGGGCCAGCAATAGCGGGGCGATAAACAGGGGAAGGACGGCAAGGGGAATGACGGCGGTTCCTTCCAATAGATCATCTGTCGACCATGTGAGCAAGGTCGAAAGCACCCATGGAAGCACCACGGCTTGAAGCCCAAGGAGGGCAATGCTCCCCGCGCCAAAAAGGACCTGCCACGTGTTTTCATCCCGCTCCCCCGCTAACATCAACGCATTCATGGTGGCGGTTCGTTCCTTGCCAATTGCCTGTTGCATGTTAATCACCAGTTGTTTAGATGGGAAGTCTTTCAAGATGCACGGTACTCGTTGTACCAGCAGGGAGATCCAAGCGCAAATCCAAGAACACGTGGGTTCCGTTGTATATCCTGCTTCTTTCCTGAACGCCCGTGGGTGAAATGACCTCCCACTTGTGCGTTGCATTGACCGGCAAGACAATCGCTGCCCTGGCTCCCGGGATGCTTTCGGTGAGATGGTTCATGATGCTACAGTTCGCACCCGCGCTCGCGTTCGACGGGTTAAAATCGACCGAGTAATTGAGGAGCTCCTCCTTGAATGCGTCGTTATATGGGTTGAAGACTGGCATGGCATAGGAGGGATCGCGTGCGCCATCAGCATCCATGTCATAGGTGTAATTCACCATTCTCCCACTTGCCATCGTGATTTCCCTGAAGCCAGTGGTAGGCATGTACTCCTCCCATGCATTTTGCAGCTTGTCCCTTCCATCATATCCTGCCGTGGACGTGATGATAAGCTTCGGGCCTATAACGGGAGGGAGGGGCTCTCCCGAAAGGGTGGTGAACTCGCACGCGTTTTCCATTTCTCCCGTCATGGTTCCCCCTGCAAGATATGCGTGGAGTGCTTTCCTCCCATCCATCACGAGATTGTAATGATTGTGACCTTGGAGGATGGCAGTACCATTATTGCGAACCATGGCATCCACGATGGCAGCACTGGAACCTGAGGTCTGCCTGCCGAACACGTCCATGATGGGCACGTGGCACGCGAGAAAAACTGGAGTTTTCGCGTTCTTTGCATCATTCAATACGTTGCAAATAAGTGAAAGCGTTTCCCCGCCAATGGGAAGCACTGAATTGAATGATACTATCTTCATGCCTGCCCAATTCACGATGCTAGTTTGTGGGCCGAAATAGTAATGCCAAAGACCCAAGTTCCCCTGATCATGATTACCGTTGCTGGTGACCACTGGGAAACCGACGGAAGAGAACCAATCGAAGGCTATCTCGTATTCCGCCTGCACCTCGAACGGATCCCTCGTTAGATCA
This sequence comes from Candidatus Bathyarchaeota archaeon, assembly GCA_014729935.1. Lineage (GTDB taxonomy): Archaea > Asgardarchaeota > Lokiarchaeia > Sigyniarchaeales > Sigyniarchaeaceae > WJJB01. The sequence continues at coordinate 13,492 of WJJB01000009.1, forward strand.
CC
>WJJB01000078.1 GCA_014729935.1 Candidatus Bathyarchaeota archaeon
AAAGCCATCGTACCCCTTCCTAAGAAGCACACTTATGAAATCGTCCTGATCTTCATGAATAAGGGGGACCGCATCAAAACCGATATCAAGATAGTTGATTTCCTTCCCGAGGGTTTCTCTCTCATCGAGTCATCCATGAAACCCGAAACCGAGAACAAGGATGGTGGAATGTTCCTGAAATGGATCATCGCCGAGATACAACCAAGCCAGGAAATTGAAATCACATACAGGATTCATGGCGAGGGCGATACGTATTCCTTGAAGAACGTGGAAACTAAAGCATTCAAGTAATCCCTGTCGTAGTCATTGCTTGAATCTATTTCCTTTTTTTTCTAGGGGGTGATTACTTGGTTGGATCCTTTGGATCCTTGCCCTCGTAGGCTTCCTTCCCGTCGGGAACCCCGTCACCATCAGTATCCGGGTTGAACGGATCTGTGCCGAAAACGTTGATTTCCTCGGCATTTGACAAGCCGTCACCATCTGAGTCCATCTCTTCCCAGTCTTCATCGATTTTTTCGGTTGCTTTTTTCTTGCTCATGGTTAACTCACCCGTTTGAAACGGTAGCCTGCGATATATACATTGTGGTGCACCTGGGGGCGTCATTCAGTGGGTTTCTCAGGAGCCAGGAAGTAACAATCCCCACACGTGCGATTAGTGGCAATCCCGCCAGCCTTGGAGAAGGGTATGACCAGGGGGAGGAAGGCCATGGACCCGAACCACGTGACGGCCGTGACGTAAAATAACGACGTGGGACCGAGCGTGCCCGCAACCATCGATCCGAGGATGCCCCCCGCGAAAGCTGCTGCCGACATGAAAAGGATGAACACTTGGAACGTCCACCCCCGCTGCTCCCCACGAACCACGTCCATGAGCATTCTATCCACGACAAGGACATTCAAGTATCCCGAGGTGAACGCTGCCACGTTCCATGCGGTGTACCCCGCGAGGGTTTCAATCCATGACGCCACCGCAATGTTGAAAAGTCCCAACGCGGGAAGGGTGAAGAGCCAGATCCACGCCATGACCCCTTGCCTGGGAAGGATCGCCACGAGCACCACCAGCAATCCCGTTGCAATGATGGCAGATATAAACTCGGCGCCAAAGTACGTGAATCCTTGCTCGCCCAGCGTGTCAATCACGTGTGCTTCCAGCATGGCATTGGTGAGACCATCTGCCAGGGACGGGATGGACACGATTAGGGCAATCACCAGGAGCAGGCGCTTGTAAGGCAGGCGCGCGAGCCATGAAGCCGGCTGCCGCTCCCCGGTGGATGCCGCCCCGCCGGGATCGCGACCTGCCGGTGCATTCCCCCCGTGAACCTCGGGTTCCACGGCACCCCCCGTGGCTTTAATTCGACGGAGGATTTCCCCCCTAGTGACGGGCGATTCCTCGAGGCGCCACGCAAACATGGAGGTGATCACCACGGCAACGCCAGTCACGGCGATGAACCCCTCCCACGCCACGTCCACCAGAAGTGCGCCTGCAAGGTAAGCGATCACGGTACCGGTGGTTGCCCCCAACCGCATGAAGATCCTGCCCCGGTCCTTCACCCGTGGATTCCCGATGCCGATATCGAGCAATAACGCGTCAAGGGCAACGTCCGACAGGGACTCCCCGAGCCCGTACACCACCATTGCACTAACTAGGAACGCGATGCCAGGTGCCGTGACCGGGTGCGCGGGGAATAACAGGATGGTTGCCAATCCCAGGCATGCCACGCCAAGGAGCGTGTAGGAGCGCCTGCGGGAGCGTGCCAGCGGGCGGGTGTCGGAAAGGTATCCAAGCAGCGGCCTGGTGAAGCTCGCCAGGGACACGAATGACACCATGAACTGAGTGCCCTCGATCGCGTAGCCGTACCGGACGTGGAACGCCCTGGCCATGAATGAAAAGAAGAGCATGAAGAACAGCGTCCTGGTGACTTTCGTGGTGAAGAACACCAGCCAGACCCCCGAAAGGCCACGGGTATGCCCTTGATGGTCAACTTCAACTCCCATGTCCTGCAATCGATGCGCCGGCATTTAAATGAATGCACGGTGGATCCTTTTTTTACACTGAACGGCATATGATGGTAGCGTGAAATCAATGGATCAAAAATCAATGCGTGCAAGAGCAAGCAGCATGTTTACATGGAATGATGCTTCAGTTTTCTGGCAGTATACTTGGGCAATAACCCTCATGTTATCTTGGAGCGCTTTTTTTTGCGTGTTCTTGGAAGGAAAGAGTGCCTACGATTTGGCTTTCACCCTGTGGGATGACAGGTTTGCCAAGTTACCAGCCGAACCCATGGGTGAAATCATCATCCCGCAGATGATCATGTACCTGCCATTCCTCCTTGCCACCGCCATCCTTGTTGCCATCGCGGTTACCAAGCCTAGCTTTCCAATCATCATGGGATGCATCCTGGTAGGCACCATGATCATGCTCCTCGTGTTCACCGGGTTTTATAGCGCAATCTTGGAGCAGTATCCTGGTGATAGACATGGACCAGTGGGATGGACAATCCTTGAATGGCCATGGTTGTCGCTTGCCCTTTTTTGTGCCACGAGTGCATTAGGCTTGGTGAGTGCGTGGATCCTGATAGCACGAGTCTTTCCCTCGTCAACCAATAACGGTGCATCAGGTACTTCCCCGGGTGGGGTGGACCAGGAAAAAGGCATGAGTGCCAATATGGCTAGGAAATCGAACATGGACCGATCGTTTGCTGATGGAGTCAAGAATTGGATCAGGGCAACGGGCAGATGGCGCGTCAGGATACTCTCGATCGCTGGGATTGTGCTCGGATGCTTGGCATTAAACGCCACGCTGGTCAACGTGCTTGATAACATCAACACTTTGATATGGATTGGCATGGTTTCCACGAGCACCGCAATGATCATGCTCATGGTAAGAAAGGATAAAATATTTGCTTCCATCGGCAAGCGGGAAGCACCTGCACGTACCGGCAAAATAGCCACGGCATTCTTGGTCAATCCCAAGAATTTTGCAACGCGCCCCGTGAGGAATGCCATAAACGGGGTTTTGGCACCATTATGCTTGGGATTTATGGCAGCCATGTCTTACATGACCGTTCCAGACGAGTGGGTGTTCATACGGTTCATGAAGATGCTCCCTTGGATCATGCTCGGAGCGATTTCTGGTATTGGAATCATGACTCTCTTTCCAGAACCTTCCGTGTATTTTGCAGCAACCATTTCATATAGTTCGATGTTGTATAACAGGTTCTTGGATGATTTCAGCCTGCCATTTGACATGTTTTTCATCAATTTCAACGGGTTCCTGCTTGGGTTCTGGGTGGGAGTGGTATTGTCCATGCTCTTCCTCACCTACCGGGCGAGGTCCACGGGGCGGAATTTGCACCTGATGCTGGTACTGGTACTTTCAATGTCTTTAACTTGGATGTTCGTGAGTTTTGTTGACCGCTTCCAAGAATCGCACCACATGGTTCAAGAAGGTGTTACAGCCGCTTTGGAGGTCGTGTTTCCCATCTTGAAAACCACCAGCGTGATTTCAATAGTCATGAACGCTGGTATTTGGCTCGCAGATATCCCGTATCGCTTGCTCACGAGAAGGCATGGGACGCCGCGACCCAGGAAACGATTCTTAAAGGATGAAAATCGAATTCACCGATATGGCATCATGAATTGGAAACCGGTGCAAAAGGTCAAGAATTTAGCCAGCAAAAAGAAAAAACTGATTGCCCTGGCGATCTCGTGTGGCTTCATTGCAAGTCTTGCAATGGTTCAAGGATTCGGGGTTCGACGAGCTCA
>WJJB01000079.1 GCA_014729935.1 Candidatus Bathyarchaeota archaeon
CGAGATCGGCTCTCGCTCCTACTAACACAAGAGGCATGGATGGATCTACACCACGAAAGAGATCTATCCATTTTTTCAGGTTGAGAAATGTATTGAACCTATCAAGTGCAAAGAACACGAGCCCCCCTTGGGAGCCTTGGACATAATTTTTCAAGATGAACCTAAACTGTTCTTGGCCGCCGAGATCCCAGATGGCTATCGCAAATTTCTTCCCGACATGCTCCACGTGTTTTTCCAAAAAACTCACGCCTACCGTGAGCTTGGTATCCGAGATGAAGGTTCCCTTGCAATATCTATAAAGGTAGGTGGTCTTTCCAACACCACCGTCCCCGCCGACTACTAGCTTAAGAGGCCATTCACTCATGAATTTTCCCGCATTTGTTTCTAAAACGTGATGATCTCATGTCCATCGTTCAGGTACGTGGACATTGCGGGGTGGCCGTTCAATGTCCCCGCTATTGGTAATCCTTCCGCTTTCACTGCATCTATCGAGTGCATCTTTGTTGCACAAGCCAAGCAGACGGCATCGATCAACCCATGTGACTTCACGTTTTGATATAAGGGATTCAAGGGATGTACCGTTCCCTTTTCATGTAATCCCGTAATGATTGCAGTTGCTGCACCTTCGATAATGACTTTAACCGAGTATCCTTGCTCTTCCATATCCAACGAATTAAGTAGCACGTGAATGAAGCAAGTGGGTTCCCCGTTGAATGCGAAGAGTGCAACCTTTCTAGCCACTATCAATTCACTTCCTTGTAAAAGCGCATGTCATTCAGGATTGGGAAATTTAAAATCCTTCTCCTATCCTGATTTCTGCAATTCTTGATTCTTGCAAAGTAAATGGATTCTTGGCATCTTCTCCTCCATGAAGTACCTTCCACGTCATAAAGCACATATACCTGAAGGTATGAAGAAAAAGCATGAAACCGCGTCAAGTGATTTTTGGCATCTTGTATATCATGCTCGGGGGAATGATCTTTGCTGTCATTGGTTACGTGTTTTTTGCGTACAAATCGGACATGAGGGTATTTACATTCTACATGACCTTGTTCACCGGTGCAGCTTTGATCCTGCTCCCGATAGGGACAACAGTCGCATTTCAAGGAGTGAGACTCCTTGTCATTCAAGGAAAACGGGAAAGATGTAACCTCCTGAAAGAAGGATTCGGTAAAACTGGGAATTTAATCATCTCAATCATTTATGCCACATGTGCAGTTATCGGTCTGATATCAGGAGTCGTACCAAAGATGAGGAATATCGCGATTATCAAAGAGGATTTAGGGATAGAAATTGCCACGGTGCTCGATATTTTATTCATTGGTGGAACCATCACTCTCGGGCTCTTGTCAATAGAGCATGCTGCAACCGCCTTGGGAAAGAAGGTTGTTTTGCCTTGGCGCGCTATGGGTGGCAGTATGGAAAGGAAAACCATGAAGAACAAGAAACGAATAACCGCCATGGCACATTACGAAGCATTATTACTCGCAGGATTGCTAGCCGGGGGTGCCGTGGGTTATGTTCTCGTTCCATTGTTCCAGCCACCAACATGTTTCAATGGCAATCATGGATTCTCCGATCCACCCTATAATTTGTCAGAGGTACAATCGGGAACACATTTCGAAACGGGACTTGATAATGGCGGGATCGTGAACCAGACCTTACTCGATGGCTTGGAAAAAGCCATGTGGGCAATGACGAAATTGCAATCTCAAGGAGGATTTCCCATGGAATCCCTTCAAAATGGCAGCGAGATGTATAGCGATAGGGGGGAAAGTTGCCCCTTGCATCCAGGGGAGTTTTCCATGCAAGGTGGGACTCCCCGCATTGCCCAGGTCTATCTTGCCATGTACGAACTCGAGCCAAATCCCATTTATCTTCAAGTTGCAACACGAGCTGCTGAAGCCCTGCTTGCGGTTCAAGATAACGTGAACGGGGGGTTTTATTACGACGGCAGGCGATATCCCGATGGCACCGGATACCAGCCACATCCAAGAAACTACCGACGAGCGGCGATATTCGATGATAACGTGATGCAATCATGCCTCAATTTTCTCCTTGACATTTATAACGCCACGGGTAATAGTACTTATAGGGATGCAGCTGTTGAAGGCTTCGATTACCTTTTCGAGCTTGAAATCGAAGGAGGGGGCTGGCCCCAACGAAGCAATTACAAGGAGGATGAATATCCAAGTTATGTAACATTAAATGATGGTTGCATGGAGGATATCATCATGGTGATGCTTAAGGCATACAATCTCCTTGGAGATAGTCGGTACTTGGAAGCTGTCGAAAGAGCTGCGAGATTTCTCATTAACGTGCAAGGCAACGGTCGGGGTTCCAATTCCATCCAGATGGCATGGGCTCAACAATATAATCGAAGTAACGTGCCTTCATGGGCACGTGCATTCGAACCACCCGCATTTTGCTCCTCGCAAACTGGTGCTGCAATCCGCATGTTGATGGAAACCTATCTTTACACGGGAAATGAATCATACCTCGATCCAATTCCTGCTGCCATCGCGTGGTTGAATGATATCAATACAACCATTCGAAACACGTGGGAGGATCCCTCCGAATTCGTCTGGGCGCGCCTTTACGAACCCGAGACAAATAGATTGATCGTGGGAAATCGAAACAATCAACGGACGGGTCCAATCTATTATTACGATTACGTCCCTTCAAGGGACTTCGGTTACTCGTGGATTGGCACGTATTCATTAAACAGCACGATGGATAAGTATGACATACTAGTGAATACTTTCAGTAAGAATATCACCGAGTACTTGGCGTGGCGATCCACCCCCACCCCACCTTCGGAAGGATCCGCCAAGAATGCAATGGATGGCATGACCGATGACGGGTTCTATTTGGATGGTGATGGGATGATTGATGACAGCAGTTTCTGCTCAAAGGCATACACGATGATCAATTACTTCAAATCCGTGGTCCCGTGATGGGTACATCGAAACCACGGTGTATTTTTCTTTTCCATATCCTGGCCAGAAAACAAGAAGGAATTCCCAACTCATGGACTTTCTTGCTGGATTCATCGCATGACTTAGACCAAAGAAACCTTTGATGGCATGTACAGGGACTGGATCTCCCGTTTCGAGAGATTTAGATCCGCCGCTCCTGCATTCTGAATCACGTGTTTAGGTGAGAATGCTTTCGGGATGGTAATGATACCATCATGATGTATCAACCATGCAATGGCAACTTGGCTGGGAGTTGCATCGTGGGCTTTCGCTATTGTTGAAAGGTTCTGCATCAAGACATTGTTCCATGATTGCCATTTACCATGTGCAAGGGGACTATATGCTGTAAGCGTCACGCCACGCGCTTGAAAATAATCCAAGCCATGGTGGATGTAACCTTGGTGTCCAATATTAATCCTAACTTGGTTGGTAGCGAACTCATACTTTTTTAGATGAAACTGGATGAACTTGAAGATGATCTTGAAGAAATTGCTCACGCCCATGTATCGAGTCAAGCCCTCATCTATTAATTCTTCCATCAGGTGCACCTGCCATTTCAACGGTATCACCGGATTGGGCATGTGGATGAGATAAAGGTCAAAATGATTTAATCCCAGCCGGGAAAGACTTCTTCTTGCTGCACGCTTCATGGATTCCTTGGTAAAATGCAACGGGAATATTTTACTGGTGATGAAGAGATCATCTCTATCATATTGTTCCTCCTTAATCAATTCTCCAATCAGTAGCTCGGCAGCCCCAGAACCATACGCTTCTGCTGTGTCTATATGGGTCATACCTAATTCTATTCCCAGTTTCAGTGATTCCTTTATACTTTGGTGCTTAGAAGCATCAAGATTCCTCTTCACACCCCAGGTTCCTTGGCCAACAACCGCCACTTTTTCCCCTGTATTTCCGAGTTCGACTTGCCGCATCTTGCCATCACGATTGGTTTTCCATCTCTCACATTAATAGTAGAACATGCCTATGTGATTGGTCTTTCACGGAGGAGGTGAGACATGTATCCTAAAAAGATTCTGCCTAGAGTTGGAAACCTCAAGAATAAGAGGACATTAACAATGGAGAAGAGAATATCTCGTGAAAAAAATCGCGTTCTAAGATTTATCTCCGAGTATTTCCTTTCGAAGATGTTTCAAGCGACGCATGGCTTTCCTGCCACTGGGAACTTCCATGGTTAAAAGGGCTGGATGGGGTTTGAAGAGTGGTTCATCAAGTAGTGATGCCAAGTGTTTCAACCTGTCCACCACGCCTTGCCTGTTACTCTTGAGAATGCTAAAAATGCCGATTTTATTTCCAGTACCGTTTTTTATCGCCACGTCAATTTCACCAGGATATTTAACGATCCCTTGTTCCAAGATCTTGCAGGCTTCGTTTACCTGCACCACCAGCAAGTCAAGCATGGAAACCTTCCCTGTTGCCCTATCGGGATCGATCACTGGCCGTCCTGCCGACCAATCATGAATTCCCTTCCCAGTTTTCTTGCCAAGGTTCCCGCTATCAACGAGCTCGTTCAGCCACGGTGGTGAGTTGTACCTCGGATCGATGGTTCTTGCGAAATAATCCAAGCCGTGTTTAACCACGTCAAGCCCAACGTAATCGAAGGTTTCAAATGGCCCCATGGGTTGTTGCATGTTCCTTGCCATGGCATCGATCTCGTGAAAGGTGGCTATCCCCTTTTCCACCATCTTGATCAGCAGGAGTTGACTTGGTGCTTGCACCCGGTTCACGATAAACCCTGGACTATCTTTTAAAACGGTGATTGGCAGGTGATCGATGGAAAACGTGAATCCAATCATTTTTTCCATGACTGATTCCCTTGCCTGGTTCCCCTTGATGATTTCCACTGTTTTCATAATCACGGGGGGATTGAAAAAATGCATCCCCACGATCCGGCTTGGATTCCTTGTAACTTTTGCCAGTTCGCTGATGCTCATGTTCGACGTGTTGGATGCAATGATGGCTTGTTCGGGTAGTACAGCTTCGAGTTCCTCGAACACTTGCTTCTTCAATTTCATGATTTCTGGAACGGCTTCGATAGCTAGCCCTATGTCATTTGACATGTCATCGTAATACATTGTAGGATGCATCCGATCCATCACATTATCGATTGTTTCATCACCAAGTCGTTTCTTGCGGTCCAAGATGGAAAGACTATTCATGATGCGGATCATTGCCTTCTCAAGAACTTCTTCATTCACATCCTTTAGTATCACGTCGTATCCTGCTAGCGCGCATGTTTCCGCAATGCCATGGCCCATGTCGCCAGCGCCTATTACCGCCACCTTGCCAAATTTGTCTAATTTCACCGGGAATTCACTCCAAGGATTCATCCGTAAACCCTCGAGGTAACCACATCCTTCAGTTCAGGGCGTGGAGGAATCGGGGGCGATTTGCACTATTATTATTGTTGTTAACCATGCCGTCCACGTTCATGACGAATATCGTTCCATTTCTTCCATTCTTGCTTATTATATTGGCTCTTCCGACCATATCCTCCCCGCCCGGAGGCGGGGGGCGTGCGTATCCCATCGCTACTACCGCGGTGGGAATCCGGCTTCACCTCGACGACGATGGATGGGCTTTTTACGCCGCCACCATCACCCGCAACCCGTTAGGGTTTTTTATTGCCGGCGACAGAGCAGTGTTCTGGTGCGGCAAGCATGGGCATCATGGCCCGTCCATTATGGTCGGCAGTTCTACCGGCTGGCCCCGGTAACCTGGGGCTCTCCATCACGGGAAGCCCGCCCTTTTAGGGGTGGGAAGTTTTCATGCGACCATTCATGAGATGATCCTTCAACATGATTTTCTTGAACAGGTCGTTTTTATGGTTTCGGGTATAATATCAATCCATGTTTGAATCACGAGAGATATTCAAGCCCTTCGGGTGCGCGGCGACACCTGAGGGCAAGGGATCGAATCACGGTTCCAACATTGCCGAAATCATTGATGGGGAGCTTGTCGCCGTTTGGTATGGTGGAACCGGTGAGAAACACGAGGACGTGCAAGTGTGGATGTCTAAAAAACCAGGGGCTTCTAACAAATGGCAGGAACCATGGATTGCAGAAAAAGAAGGGAAGACCTCGAAGATTCCATCCGAGATGGAAGAATTCAAGGGGAACTCCTCCGAGGGCAACCCAGTGCTCTTTTTCGATAGCAAGCAGGAACGGTTGCACATGTGGTGGATAACGATTTATGGTTTCGGCGAAAGTCGAGGATGGTCCACTGGTTTCATCAAATACAAGCATAGTGACGATTATGGCGAGACCTGGGCGCTCAAGGATGACGGCACTCCCCGCTTGCTTCATGATTTCTGGGGAGAAATGATCAAGAACAAGCCTATCCAAATGTCCAACGGGGAGATCCTGTTACCTGCCATGACGGAATGGACTTCGTATTCACCGATCTATTACAAGTGCACTGCTGAGGAATTTGCAAAGGGTTGTCTTGAAAGCCAATGGCGCAAGATCCGGTCGAACGGCGTTGATTGCTTCCAACCAACTGTAATCGAGCGGGAAAAACTTGGAAAACTCCTTTCCCTCATGAGATCTTCCAAGAACGGTAAATTCCAAGGGAAAATGGCTCAAATGGAAAGTTCGGATTTCGGTGAAACTTGGTCCCATCCCCACGTTAACGATTACAATTTTCCCAATTGCAATGCCAACAATGACATGATCAAGCTAGCCAACGGCCACGTGGTTTTGGTATTTAATGATTCCGCGGAAATCAGGAATCCGCTCACCGTTGCCCTTTCAACGGATGATGCTAAAACATTCCCGTACAAGAAAAACTTGGAATACTCGAAGGACCCATCTGACAGGTTCCATTATCCCGCGGTGATTCAAGCCTCTGATGGATTGATACATGTGACGTATTCATACAAGCCGCATGACAATATCAAGTGGGCATGCTTTGATGAGGAATGGATCATGGAATGATGCAATGGACTTTTTCATGAATCGAGTGGATATTTCCCGTGCTTCTTCACGGCACGTCGATAAGCCTTGATGTTTTCCTTGGGAACATTAAGCACCGAGCGTGCTCCCAAGTAATCGCGGAGGATAAGCCCGCCATGCTCCGTGGCAAGGTGATCTATCATGAATTTCACTTCTCTTTCTATCTCCCCGGGTGCCGCGATCGGGTACACCCTCTGGATATCAGGGACATCCCAAAAGCATACCTTTCCAGCGTATTTAGCCATTTCCTCGATACCGGTCTGGTGGGGACCATCAAATTGGAATGCATCCACGCCAATATCCAGCCAGGTATCTACGAGCTCGTTTACCTTCCCACATGAGTGCAACACGAACTTCAATCCTTTCTCGCGTGCGTGATCCACTATTTGCCTGAAGGGTTCCTTGAAGAACTTGTCGTACAAGCTAGGAGACATGAAGAGGCCCGTTTGCGTGCCCATGTCATCCATGCAAAACACGGCATCAGGCCCGTATTTCATCCAAGCATCAATGGCATCGATGTAGAACGGAACGATCCTTGCAATGAGTTCGTGCACCTTGTTTGCATGACGGTGGAAATCGATCAATATTTGAGTGAATCCCCGCAAGTACTGGCACCTGGAGAAGAGAAACGAGTCAAGCATTGCCACCTTGTATTTCCTAGGGAAGAGTCTTGATGCCTTGCCGAAGAATTGGTACCGGGCTGGATCGCTACCATCAGGGGGATTCCACGATTCAAGATCGTCCCACGTGTCAAAGGCGGGTTTGCCAGGATGTCCCTTTGTCGGATCGTTTCCCGTATAATTCCAGTAGCACCCCCATTCGTCCATGGCTACCCGGCGTAGCTCTTGCCACTTTCTCGGGACATCCCACCGAGGTTTCCACTTGTATATCTTAAGCTTGATGAACGGCAGGGGGACGTTGGGATAGATATCTTCGGGAGGTTGCCAGGAAGATGGTGTTTTTTGCAGCATTGTGAAGATATCCGATCGCCATGGGATCAAGCCATCATAAGGAATCTTGTCTGGGGGATTTCCTGCTAAATCCATGACATGTCGTATCCTGTCTCGTGGTTTCATGATATTCCCTCAAGTTGGAACGGTTTGAATCACGTGTATCGGTAACCATTCGTGATGGGCATTCGACGTCCTATGCCAAAGGCTTTCGGGGTGATCTTGATGGTTTGCACCAGCTGGGCACGCTTGAATTCAGCCACCTTTACAAGGTACTGGACCTTTTCAACCAATTTCTCATCAAATCCCATTGCCACGATATCTGCTGGCGATTTGAAATCTTCTATCATCGGTTCAAGTATCTTATCTAGCACGTGATAAGGGGGCAAGGAGTCCTCATCCTTCTGATTTTCTCGAAGTTCCGCGGATGGTGGCCGCTCGATGATGAATCGGGGTATAATCTCCCTTTCCTTGTTGATATGCAAGTTGCAGATCTTGATAAGTTCCGTTTTGAAAAGATCTCCAGGAATGTTCTTCCCGCCACACGTGTCCCCGTACAGGGTGCAATACCCCGTCGATATTTCCGACTTGTTACCCGTGGACACTAGAAGAAGATTGTACTTATTCGAGTAATACATGAGGATATTTGCTCGAATCCTGGCTTGCAGGTTTTCATCGGCAACGGTAAAGGTGTTATCCTCCATCGCGTGACTGAAGTCATCACGATACTGATTGAATATATCCTCTATTGGGAAGGTGATGAACTCGCAACCCAAGTTTTCGCACAATTTCCTTGATGATTCCCCGCTCTCGCTGGCATTGAATCTCGTTGGCATGTATATGCACCGAACCCGATCTGCGCCGATTGCCTTGACGGCTACAACGGTGGTAAAGGCGGAATCGATGCCCCCGCTCAATCCAATCAAGATCCCATTGAAAACGCCTATCTTGTTATAATAATCACGTAGGTTGAGACAGAGCGCCTTGAAAATTTCTTCTTCGAGCAATGACATCTCGTGAATTTCTTGGACGGGTATTGATTTAAACCCATGACGCGTTCCTGGAATTTGGCACTCGTGCAATCCTTCCATGAATGGTGGTGCCCTGAACACGAGCCGGCCATCTCCATCCATGACGAAACTGGTACCGTCAAACGTGATGTCATCTTGCCCCCCAACCATATTCACGTACACGAAGGGAACATGGTGTGCGTTCACCTTCTTGCGCACTTCATCCTCCCGAACCTTCCATTTTTCCTTGTAATAGGGCGAGGCATTAATGGAAATGAGAATCTCCGCTCCCTTCGAGACCAAGTCTGGAATGACCTTTCGCCTGTACCCTTCATCCCATAAATCCTCGCAAATGATCACTCCGACCTGCTTGCCGTGTATCTCGATGGGACCCGTTGGCATTCCCCCCACGAAATAACGAAGTTCGTCAAACACGTCGTAATTTGGAAGAAGTTGCTTTCGAACCTTTCCAATGATCTTGCCATCGGTGATGATGGTCGCTGAATTGTAGAACTTGTTTTCCATGTCCTTGTAGGGCTCGACATGTCCGATGATCACGGAGATTTCCTCCACGTGCCTCTTGATCCTATTCAATGCATCCAAGTTCTGTTGCACGAATCCAGAGATGAAGATGAGATCTTGCGTGGGGTAGCCAGTAATGCATAATTCGGGAAAAACAAGAATGTTCACGTGTCGTTCTCGTGCTTTTTCAATAAAATCAATGATCTTGTCTGTATTTCCGCTAATGTCCCCAACAAGTGGGTTCATTTGCGCAAAACCGAGTCGCATGGTCTTTCAACTATTTTTAGTTAGGTAAACGATCTATTGCCATCTTGGAACTGGAAATGGTGAACTGAAACCCGTGATTTCTTGGCGGGAAGCGGGGAAATGAGCCCAGTTAGTTTTGGAATCAACTCACTCCCCCTTCAAGAGCGTTCCCTTGAACGAGTTAAATTGCTTGAACATGGCTGGATCAGCCTTGATGCTGCCAAAAACATTTCCAGGAGACACCAATTGGGGCTTGCTCCCGGTAGATGCGGGTGTCTTTCCAAAGAGAATGCAAAATCCTGATCCTTGCAACCAGTATGCCACGTCTCCCACCTCGCATTCCTCCTGCTCGTTCTCAGGCTTTGCTTTCACGGGGATGGTTCCATACAGTTCATCCCCCCATCTTGATAAATCCAAGTCTAATGGAAGGGCATTCCAAATGGTTTTGCACGTTTCGGGGCATTTCTCCATGTTTAGTTCGATTTCCACCTTTCCAATTTTCTCGTTATCTAGTATCATGGTTTTCATGGTGTTTTCACCGAATCCTTGCGTCATTATTGGATCAATGAATAATAAAGGTCACGGGTGAACTACAACCACCTAAACTGTAGGACGTGGTTTTCTTTCTCAAGGACGGATAAAAGGAACCAGCACGATCTTTCACGCGAAATTGGCATCTCGCCATGTCTGGTATGCATGCTGCATTAGTTCCTTGTCTGCATCCTTCTTGCGCCTGAAATCATCTGATTTCGTGCGAATGTCAAATGTCCGCACGACCTTTCCCGAGCTGGGATCGATTACCTTCAAGCCCCGGCAGCCGAATCGCTTTTCGTGGTCTGGTCCAGATTCAACGTACTTTATTTCGATTTCGGGAGTGAACCCGAAGATATGTTGCACGGCTTCGATGAAACGATTTTTTGCTCCATCAAGAGACCCAGATTCCAAGTCCTCCAAGCGTTCAATTAATGGATCGATGAATACCTGCCGGACGATGGGTAATCTTCTCCCTGAGTCCAGATAGACCGCTCCCGCGATGGCTTCGTACACGTCTGCCAAGATGCCCATGTCATCCTTCGTTATCGGCACCAAGGATTGCACCTGCTCGTGAAGCCGTAATTCATATGCTTGAAGAGATAAAGTGGTATTGTTTTCAAGTAATGACCGCAATCTCGTGAGCTCCCCGGGAGTCGTGACATTCAAATCATGAATTGCAACAGTTAGCAGGAATTTCAAGATTGCATCACCTAGAAATTCAAGGTGCTCGTATGACTGGAGATCATGTTGTTTCGCGTAGGCTGGAGTGGTGAGTGCCTTTACTAGCAGCTCCCTTTCATTGAATTGATAGCCTAACATCGATTCGATCTCATCGAAATCCACCATCCCTCCCTCCTATTAGCTTGGTTTGCCAACCACGCCGGCGTACACCAATGTTTCGTCGATGCCATCAAGTCCAATGAATTCATTTCCCTCATCATCGTAAATCGCACCGATCGTGCAACAAGCAAGTTTCAATGCCTCTGATACCAAGTAAAAATTCTGTCCAACGTGTCCAATATCCATGTAAATGTACCGGTAACATCGTTGCAAGTATTTCCACTTCGATCTCGGGATGATGGCAACCCACAAGAAACCTGCGGCGCAAAGGTACGCCATGTCTTGATCCAAGCAAATTCTTGCAAGAGTCTTTTCATGATCCCCCGTCTTCAATAAATCCAAGCTTTCTTTCGGGATGTTGTAATGGTATAATCCTCTTGATATTCCTTCCACCCTGTTCGCTATCACATATGTTTCGTGTGGAAAAAGCCCCCCTGCTGATGGCACGTGGCGGAAATGGAAATTATCCCTAGAAATATTCCCACTTCGTGTGCCCGTGGTGAATTTCAACAATGTCGACAGGTCTTGCAGCGTGATCGCGTCCGGAGAGAAAGCGCGACGAGATCTGCGATCCTTTAGGACCTTAATGAATGAATCTATCCTGAATTCATGGTTGCTTGGGAGGTCCACAGATTTTATAACGCTTTCGTGTTGCTTGTAGGTGGAAGGCTTGGAATGGAAATCCAAGCGATGTCCTGGCAGATGCCCTCGCCTGTACTTGGACCTTTGTTGAAACTCGTCCCCATATCGATTATCCTTCATGGTTTTTCCCATCCTTCTTGCACTTGTCATGTAATGTCGCACCATCCTGAAAAAGCTATCCCCTTATACCAACCAGTATGCCTTTCGTGGTACTAAGTTCTTTGGAGTGATGCAAATGCAAATCATCATACTCATCCCTTTCTTGAATCCTGATCTATTCTTGTACCTTGCCAAGGAAGGTAAATTGGTGATAATGCTATGAATCGAAAATGCAAATCAATTTTATCGCTCGCAGCGTTTCTGGCATCATTTTTATGTTTTGCAGGGGTTTCGGCAGACGAGAAAGGTGCACTCCAAGCCTCGGCACCGGGTATCGATCCATACCTACCCGGTAACTCGGTGTTAGATGACTTTATCGCAAAAAGCGGTAATATCATCGATAACGTTGCAAACGCGAATATTTCAGGCACAAATGTATATTATCTCGCAGAAAATAATAGCGGTCAACTTTCTACACCCATCGCGCATCAAGATACAGGATCCGAATCCCTCAACGTGGATACCATTCAAGCGTATTTCAGCGACTGGTATCATAATCTCACGAACCTCGCGGGAAATGTAAGCACGTGGAAGGGGGCACTCGCTGGTTTCAACTATAGTGGTATCAGTGATGGCTGGTCCGATCAAGCATGGAAGGAAGAAATCGCCTTGGAATGGTTGGCAATCAAGGCGACGTACAATGATTCCATCGTGATGAATGAAGCCAATTTCACTGCATTCTTGAACGGTATTGAAGACGAGTTTGCGGGGGTCAATCCTTTTGATTTCGGCTTGCCAGGTGCAAGGATAGGTGCTTCTTGGGCCACGGCATCCCCGGAAGAGGTTTTCATGGTAATAAACGCGGACGTGCAACCAAGGAACACGTTT
The DNA here is from genome assembly GCA_014729935.1 of Candidatus Bathyarchaeota archaeon. Classification (GTDB taxonomy): domain Archaea; phylum Asgardarchaeota; class Lokiarchaeia; order Sigyniarchaeales; family Sigyniarchaeaceae; genus WJJB01. The sequence continues at coordinate 12,681 of WJJB01000079.1, forward strand.
TGGTCGATGCAGCACGTGTATCGCGAAGAGATGGGTATTAGCGACATCACCCTAGTTTACATGGCGGATATCTTGACTTATATGACTGGTATTGTCGAACCAGCAAAGCTGGAACTTGATGGAAAGGCGACACTGTCCATCGATTATGACTTGAACTTGAACGTGACCATGGATGCAAACGTGTCGGATCACATGGTTGTTCTCATGTGGGATCATGACGATTCCATCAACAATTTCATCCAATCAAGGGCATCAGGCAGTCGATTCCGGGGAGACGTTTTCACCGGTGATGAGGTGTTTTACGTGGTTCATTTCAACACCATTGCAATCGATCTTGAAGGTGATGTGGAGAGCACCGTTGAATGGCAATATGATGGTGGAAGTCAACCAGCCGCTTTCCTTTCCGCGTTGAAATCTATAACAAAGCATCCACCCATCTCGCAGCTATTGAGTGCAGCATCTGGTATCCCTCTTAACCTGTTCAGGACTATGATCTTTAGCAATATTTCGATAGTGGATGGTACGAGATCTTACCGGGATGCATCTTTCACCATGTCGAACCTGAAGGTCAACGCATTTGATATCAAGCCCTCGCTCTTTCAAGGTATCGTGTTCGAAAACGTTGACTTGTGGTACGGCGAGCATCGGATGATGGGACTTTCTGCATATGAGGACATGAATGGAAATGGTATCCAAGATCTTTCAATAGAAGGGAGTGCTCCATTCCTGTATCCAGTATCCGAGGAAGCGCGCTATAAGTTCCGGATCAAGGAAGTGGAAGAAATTCAATACCACGCGCCCCAGTTAACCGGAAACGAGCTTAATTTCGGGATCAACTTCACTGGCATTCAAGGAAGCTTCGTTCCTTATGATATCAGCGAGGAAGTGCTCATCTTGAATGGTTCCGTTGATGGCGCATTACCAGAAAACGTGTCCAATATCGGGTTCAATTTCAAGTTCGGCGTGAATGCATCCAATAATGAAGGCAAGATGAAGGTTGATTACGATTTCGGCCAGTTCACCAATAGTGGAATTACAGACCCAGCATTGGAGAATTATAGCCTTAATATGGTTACCATGTTTGATGCCTTCAGGTTGCGCCACTCCAATCAGGTGATTTCCAATACCAGGCTTTCCATGGCAAATAGCACCTTGATCGATCCAGACAGCAACCAAACGCGACATGCAGGTCGGGTTCGTTTTGCATCCGGAGCCTCGTTGTCATCGCGCATTTTCGAGATCGATCTTGATAGCATTCCGTACCAAGTCGCAGGGGAGGATCATGATGCCAATGGCCAATTGATCCCCGTGCGCATGGCTGATGTTGCCTATGGGCAAGCAACCCCCATGGGTAACTTCACAGGGATTCGTGGCACGCAGGTTCAATCCGTTCGGTTGATTTATAGCGTGAGTTTCCCAACATGGGGCGGTGAAGCCATCATTCACGATCCGGTCTTCTCCACATTTATTTCCAGTGATGGTTCCAACGAACTCCTATATGCCATTCTCATAGCTGTGGTGGCAGGTGCTGCAGCCATCGTGGTTCTCGGGTACATCCGGGGTAAGAGTCGTTCCTCTCCATATCGAAGCATGAACCATGCCGTTTCAAGCGGGGAAAAGGGACGACCAAGAATCCCACGGATCACCCACCTTTTTTCCTTCTTGTTCCAGTTCAAGCACGTGGATCCCGATGGCATCTCCCGAGGTGAATCGATGATGGAATCACTCGATCCTGCGACCTTCAAGTATTTTTCGAGCTTGTACATGTTATTCCATGCCGAAATGGATGCAAATTCCAAGATCATTGATATCCATTGGAATTGGTTTGATATGGCACCTGGATCCAATAAATTGGAAAACACCATCAGGCAAATGCTTAAAGATCACCTGCAATCTCCAGAACTCCAGGTAAAGCAAGCATCCTTGATGGACCAATCAGGTCGCTGTGATGCATATTTGGTTCACGGGCTCGCGGGTTCGAGCCCCATGTACCTGCTTGACACTACGGCAAGAATGTCCCACGATCGATTCATGCGATTCGGTTTCCTTGGTACGGAACCATTACCAACAAAGCTCGTATCCAAGATGAAGGATATAATGCCCTCATTTTTAGCTTTTAATTGTATCTTGGACATGTCTAAATTCATATCCATCATGAGAAGTAAATTCCCCGTGCACCTTAGCCTCCCCCACCAGCTCGTTCCAACGGGAACTCGAAAGTTTTTAGATGAGCTCCACCAAGATACATCAATGATAGACTCGGAGTTGCAAGATATCATGGATGATCTCAAGCGATTGGACGGGTCTCAAGCCTCGAACATCATGGCAAGATTCAGGCAAGATATGGATGAGCGGGAAAAAGATGCATGAATTGGATGGTTGAAAGATATCATGTCCAAGGTGCAGGTTAGTTCAACCAATGATAACAGTGTATACACGTACTTGGTAGAATTATGCCGCGAGATCACGTCTTCCAACCAACTCATCAAGCTGGACAGGCTATACAGGATAGCCCGGCGTGAGCTCGATGTTGATTCCAAGTGCATCATTCAAGGCATCCAGCAACTTCAGGATAATCTCGTCATCCGGCAAAACTCGAGATTGATGCGTGAAGACCTGCTTGATAATGAAACACGGCGCGAGATATACGCGTTGGTTAAATTGAACCCCGGCATAACTTTTAACGCCATCAGGAAGCGCATGGGACGGGGAACCAAAGTCCTCCTGTGGCATCTTGAAGTATTGCAAGAGTTCGATTGCATCCATTCCATGTCATTCGACAGGAAATCGAATGCACTGTTTACCAGGGATATTGCCAAGGGGGAATGGGAGGAAACCGGGCTCTACCTGTTTTTCATGTATCACAATGAAACCACGAAGCAAATATTGGATCTACTACATGGCGATAAATCCTTCAGCGTAAAAGAGCTTGCACGGGTGATGGAGGTTACCAGGCAAGCAGTGGACTATCAGCTCAAGCAGCTTCTTGAACGTGGGATCATTGACCATTTCACCGAGAAAGTCGGTCGCCGAGTTAGAAGGTATTTCCTTCCAAGACGCGTGAAACATCTTTATGCCAAGGTGAAACGCTGGATGCTGGGGGATAGAACCTGATAACCTAAAAGTCGGTTGATAGGTGCTCTATTTCTTGGTTAGGTGAAAAAGAAAAGGGAAGTGGTTATGAGGGATCAGCCTGAATTCGCAAGAACATCACGCGAGACGGTTATTCTTACGCAATTTCCTTGATAACATCACGATTGCCATGATACTTGCCACGATCATGATCGGGGTTAGCATACCGGGGATTTTCGATGGGCCATTGCCCGTCCCATTCCCAGATGGTTCTATCAATACGTAGATAGATTCGCAGGCAGAGATGCTAGAATTTCCATCATCATTACATGCCACCACGACGTAATAATATGAACCGTTACTCGGAACCGTATCGGTATAGGTAGCGTTCGTGGCGACGTCAGCAACCAGAGTCAAGCTTGGGTCGAAATCATTGATCCATGAAGTGTTCCGGTATATCCTGTATCCCGTGGCATCTGCGCTCTCGTGCCAGTTGATGAAAACGTCACCATCATGTTCTGGATCAGCCGTGAGTGATAAATTCCCCGGGGCATCTGGAATCACGGTCAGCTTGAACGCATTGATGTTATGATTGAGCCAATTTACCACGAGAAGCTCCCCGGTCGAGTTGATGGCGACGCCCTCTATGTAATTATTCTCCCCCAATCCAGAACCTGGATTGGTAACTGTAGTAACGTATTCTCCCTTTGGATTGAAGATACCAACCCTGGAATTATGCTGTTGCCCCAAGTAAACCCAATCTGCAGCATCAAAAGTGATTGAATGGACATAATCGAAATAGTTATCCCATGGTCCTTCGAACTCGTGGAGAAACTCTCCAGTTGGCGAATATACTTTTACAGTATCATTTTCCACGTCACAGACGAATATTGAACCAGTGGAATTGATACCGATTCCAGATGTTATTTCCACGTTCTCAATACCAGTGCCATTATGGCCCCACTGGTAAATCAGTTCACCCATTGGTGAAAGTACCTTTATCCATTGCCCATCTTGGTCGCAGATATACAGGTGTCCCGTGGAGTTGATTGCAATTTTATGAGGGTGTGAGAGAGATGTTCCAAACGGTATTTCTCGCACGAAAGAAGTATTGGGAGCAAAAACTTGTATCCTATTGTTATATTCGTCGATTACGTGGATGTAATCAGAATCATTGATTGCCATCTCTAATGGGTGATCAAATTCACCTTGCCCGGAACCCGCTGGGCCCAAGCTACCGACGAACGTGCCATTGGGATCAAATATCCACACGGTATCATTAAATTCATCTGGAACAAAAATATAATCCGAGCTATTTATCGCAATGTTTCCTGGAAGACCGATCTTGGTAATATCCCCGAAACTATGCAAGAATTCAGCACCCCTGGTTGAGGAAGCAGCAATATCCCGAGCATCCATTCTTTGCATTGAGATATCCAGGGGCAGGCCGGCCAAGATACCCAAGGAACAAATGCAGCTCAGTAAAACGGTGTAGAGCATTGATTGATTAAATTTCATTACAAGACCTCCTTGTTGTTGAATTTAGCCTGTTATAAAAGGTATTGTATACAAATTCAAATATCCTAGTGGTGACGGCGGCTCTGACCTGTCAGGAGAATGTTCACCGGTGTATCTCAATGGATTTCAAGAATTCTTTTTCTTGCCACGCTTGAAGAGCTGCTTGATGCTGGAGCCAAGCTTGGAGAAATCAACCTTCCACCATGTTGGATCCATGATATCCTTGAAATTTTCCTGGGTCATGGTGGTTAATCCTTTCTTGAATTTCGTTATCTCCCCGTCCCATTTATCCAGGTGTTTCTCGTATTTCGCTTCGATGTCATTTATGTAGGATTCCATCTTTTCATGGTATATCTTCAGGTCCTTGAATGTCAACAAAGCGATGCTAACATACTCCCCGTATTCTAGCAGGATCTTTTTATCCTCGTGATCTAAGACCTTGAGTCGCTTGTCGCTGCTCACCATTTCCTTGATTAAACCCATAACTCCCACCACACCGGAGCTGAAAAGATCTGCAGGCACGCCGGCACCATCCTTAAAATTCTCATCGTCCTCATCGATCACCTTGCCAAGATCGACATCCTTCTTGAGCAGTGATTCGTCGTACATGCATACTGCCGTATCAATGTGAAACACGTACACGTGTATGGTGAATTCTTCCCAGTGGATTTCGGACAGTGAGGGCACTCCCATGAATCCTATTCCCGTGAAAGCCAAGCCCGTGAGCACGGTGGAGCTCACGAAGATGCCATAAATATCCTCCCCCAATCCCGTGAATAAATCGCGCAGGAATTGCGCTCCAAGTGCGTACCCGATGCCATAAATGCAAATTCCCAGGAAAATGAAGAAAAATTTCCTTCGCACCTTCCCGTACGTTCTTGACATAAGGATGCACAAGAAGCCGATCAGGAGCACGATCATGATGGGGGAAAAGATATAATACAAGATACGAACGATTTCATATGGTAAAAAGATGCATAGTACCGCTAAACCGATATACACGAACGGGAAAAAGGGATGTGACCAGAACTTGAGCAAGATTTCACTTGCATACATGAAAACTGCCATCGCGATGAATGCGAATAATGCTCCGATGTTGTAATAAATATCCCCCGCACCGAAAAAATCCCAAGGTATCAGGAATACCCGGGTCATGCCCAGGCAGAAGTAAGATGCACCGAGCACGGAAATATGCCGTTCCTTTTTCTCCTGCATCCATCGTAGCAAGAAAAACCCGAACAGTTCCAAGTTGATGAATACTTCGATGAAATAGAAACCAAATAAAATGGGGTTTTCGATGAATACTGCCATGTATTGCGTTCCTCCCGGGCGACGACCGAGGTTTAGCTCTCATTCAAGGTGAAAGTTTAATAAGTTTTGGTGGAAAATCCAAAGCATCTCCAGCAGAATGCTAGAACAACTCGTAGATGGTCGTCCGTTGGACCGGGATTTTCCCTGCAGTAAGGATTGCTCTAACCATCGATCTTGAGGGGAAATATTGCCCATGACGTCCTCCCGCCGAGCGAGTGATATTTTCTTCCATGAGCGTTCCTGAAAAATCATTCGCGCCAGAATTGACCAATACTTGGCAAAATTTTACCCCCAGCTTCACCCACGAGCATTGGATGTTTGGGATGCAATCCTTGAAGAATAATCTTGCAATGGCGTGCATCTTTAGATCAAGCAACCCGTCGGGGGGTTTCACTATTCTCTTCAACCCTTCATTGATGTCGCCCTCATTCTGGAAGGGAAGGGGCACGAATTCAGTGAATCCACCTGTTTTTTTTTGGATTCCCCGGACAATTTCGAGATGTTTGATGATATCTTCGATGGTTTCCACGTGGCCATACATGATGGTCGCCGTGGATGGTAATCCTGCACGATGAATCATCTTGATGATATCGATCCACCTGTTGGTGGGTATCTTGGAGGGGCAGATCCTCTTCCTCACGCCATCCACCAAGATCTCGGCAGCAGTTCCCGGCACGGATCCAAGACCTGCAACCTTGAGCCGGTCAAGAACCTCTTCCACGGAACTTTTTTCCACCTTGGATAGATTCCAAATTTCTTGAGGGGAGAATCCATGGATGTGCAGTGTGGGTTCCACTTCCTTGATGGCTTGCAAATATCCTTCGATCACTTCAATGGTGAGATCGGGGTGAATGCCCCCTTGAATGCATATCTCGGTACACGCCGGTTCCAATTGCTTGGCTTCTAAAACCTTCTCCCGTACATCATCGTTGGTGAGAAAGTATCCACCGGGGTCATTGCAATCCACGTGAAATCCACAAAATCGACAATTGAATCTGCATACGTTGGTAAAATTGATATTCCGGTTCACGACATAGGTAACCTGCTTTCCGTGAACTGCCTCGCATGATTGATTCGCGATTGATGCAAGGTGGAATGCATCATGTGACTCCATATTGAAGAGATCACGAAGCTCTTTCTTTTCGAGTTGATCCATGCTTTGCACGGAGTGCAATAGTTCGTTTTGCACCATCAGTCATGAAATCAAAGCTACCACCTGTTTTAACACTTGAGTGGGTTTTCCACTCAACCAATCATAAAAAGGTTCATGCACGGCAGCGCGTTCCCGCAACCGGTATCCCTTGATTTTCAATTCTCGTTCAAGAGTATTCAACCGGGGCCAAGGTGAAGTTGGATTCACGTGATCTACTGATATTGGCGAGATACCCCCGAGATCGGAGGCGCCAGCAGCAATACAAGCAGTGACATCGTTGATATTGATGAGATTGGGCGGGACTTGGATTGCAACATCATCTTGCATGATGATCCTGGCAAGCCCCACCGCCAGATGGAGGTTACTCCTGCATGAATTAGTGAACGGGAATCTAATGGTGGCAGGAGGTGCTTTTAGTGGCTGCACGATAATTTCTTGTATGTGCCCATGTTGCTTGTTTACCCGTCTCAATGCTAACAGGGAGTCCAAGATATCAAGCAGTGATTCTCCAATCCCCAGCAGGATGCCAGAGGTGAATGGAATTCGCAATCTTCCAGCTGTTTCAATCATTGCTAATCGCCTGGCGGGATCCTTTCCGGGAGAATGTTCGTGCACGCCCCCCGGTTCCAAGAAGGATTCATTTGTGGTTTCCAGCATTAGCCCCATGGAAGCATTCACGTCTTTCAGGCGGCGCATCTCACTCTCTCCAAGCAACCCAATATTGGTGTGAGGTAATAAACCACGTGAAAGCGCATGATTGCCACGGGCGAGTAGCCAATCAACAAGATCGCCCGAGGTGATACCTTCTTCCTTCATCCTTGCAATGACCCTTTCATCATCCCCGGCGCCTTCTCCCCCGCAAAATAGGATTTCCTTGCACCCAACTTCTTGTGCCCTTGCCAAGTCCTCCCTGAAGTGCTCGATTGGATATAATAAATGATGTTTTCCCAAGGCATCCCCTTCATCTTTCATCTTGAAATTACAGTACTTGCAATCGTTCCTGCAAATCTTGGACACGGGAATGAACAGGTTCTTTGAATATGTCACGGTTCCATTATCGAGATATCTCGCAATGGCATTACCGGTCCTGATGATTTCTTTGGCATTCTTGGTCAAAAAATCCTGCATCATGTCTGTTGATTGGTTGATTCGATGCACTAGGGAAAGAACTTGCACCCTGTCTTGCCAATGTTCCAAAATTGCAAGTAATGCTTCTATCATGATAACGTTTCCTTGCAGGGTTCTAGGCCATAGCCAGCCGATTAATCTAAGTTATGCCATGTAACCATTTGATTCAAACGTTAGCACGAAGAGTATGTCTTGATGATCATGGTTCCAAGCAAAAAAGAGCTGGTAACCGTTCAACAAATTGATGGGATGAGTACAAAGACACCTCATGCCAGGGAGCTGGAAACTATCGGAAAATCAGTGAAAACATTCCTTCCCCGTTATTCAAGGGATACAATACATGAAGTGGTAGATGAAATCGGTGGCAGTATCGACGACTTGGAATTCGGCGAAGATCTAACCATGTCCTTCACGTTTTTTCCAGAAGCGACCTTGCACGTCGTGTATTATGGTGCGGATGAAGATGATGATCTCGTGAATGAACCCGATGTGCGATTCTTATTCTCGGGAAAGCGTGTCACGTGGGTATCGAGCGAGGACTTGGCGAGTCTCGCAGATCTTACCATGGATTACGTCCGAGAGTTATTGGAATCACGAAATGGTGCCGCATCTTCGAAAGGAGAGGTAAAATCAGACTTATTGCAGCGTTCAATCATGCAACGTGCGGAACCGTTTGCCCTCTTGAAAGCCATCGACATGCCTGACTTGGGAGAATTTGTGGATGCAAACATCAGCAGCAGGGATGGTACGTGGATCATGAAAAAGGAATTCTTTCCCGGCATCACCATCGTATTTGAGCATGATAGCAAGGGCCTGAAAGTCGAGTTCGCCGGCAAGAAACTCACGACCATGAATGATTACGCGAAGGACCAATTAGCCATTTTCCTCATGAATCACGTGTTGCGTTTCGTGCACCTGCGATATCCAGGGGAGGCAAATCACCCAATCATTGAAAAAGCATTTTCGTTCTCATACTTGAAAGGCCACTCCTGATGCATTTCCTGAAGCTTAATATGGTCCATTCTCCTCTATTTCTTCATGGCACCCTCGCATGGCGTTATAATGGAACCCGAGAAGGAAATCCCCGTGCTCAGGGAAGTGGACATCTTGGTAATAGGCGGATCCCAATCAGGTGTTGCCGCGGCAGCATGTGCTCGAAGAGCGAATAAGAATGCCTCTGTCCTGATCGTGGAACAAAATGGCTACCTGGGTGGGCAGAGCGTGAGTGGTTTAGTTGTTCATTACGAGTTCAGGGAACATACGAATAACAAAGGACAGGTGATTGCCAAGGGTATCGGCAAGGAAATCATCGAGCGTGTCGTCTCGAAGGGGCACAGCGATCCCCTTTTCCAAGAATGGTTGGATGGAAAGGGACCCCCGTTCAAGAATGTCCCTGATGGTCGTGCACATGGTGATATCCCATTGGACGTGAATGATATCAAGCTTGCATTGCTTGAATTATGTGAGGAAACAGGAGTCGAGATCTTGCTGCATGCAAAGGCGGTTGCAGCGCTCCCACTTGAAGAATCATCCGGTTTTCCCGCGAGTCGTGGCGTGTTCGTCGAAACCATCAATGGAAGATTTGCCATTAAGGCTCGGGTGATAATTGATTGTTCTGCGAATGCAGATGTTGCATGGTGGGTGGGAGGTCCTGACGCGGTTCACGTACCAGGAGTAAACGTGATGTCCATGCAAGCATACGCGTGGATCGAAAACGTGGATCTTGAAGCCTTTGTTGACGGCGTGTGGAAACAGAAATCGTTCCAAGTACTGTACCCAAATGATGAAAAGCAAATGCGAGATCACGTGCACCAAGGAAAAACCATCATCACCCGCGGGTGGACAAGAACACTGGACGAGGTTTACGACCATGAACCAGAGTTGATAGACACCTACGATGAATTAGGCACGATTCCCCAAATCTACTTCTGGCTGAAAACGGTGAAAACGACCAGGGTGGATTGTGATGGTAAAATGAAATACATTGGTACCTTTGCGATAGAGGGCCCCCAATTCAGGGATAGCCAAGTTGATCCCCTTGCAGTAACCCGTGCGGAGATTAACCAGTTGAAAGGTGTTCATTTACAAGCACGGATGCACAGGTATCTCCCAGGATGGGAAAATGCCCGCTTGGATAGGACGGTGTCAAGGATTGGTTTCCGCCAGACACGCATACCACGTGGCATTTACAAGCTAACCAAGGATGACGTGATCGGTCATGGCCGCTTCGATGACGTGATTGGCAGGGGTAGCGGGCACGATATTGGTAGGGGGAATCCCGAAGCTGAATTTGGATATGATATCCCGTACCGCATTCTCGTTCCAGAGGCGATAGATGGGTTGCTATTTGGCGCCAGGTGTGTTTCAGTCGAGGATGAGACCACTGATGATATGCTCACGGCTTTAAACGCTCACAGGGGTATATCGACTTCCATGATTGTCAGCCAAGCAGCTGGCGTGGCTGCAGCATTATGCATCAAAACGGGAATCGAACCACGGCAGGTTAACATTGGATTACTGCAGGAGGAATTACGAAAACAAGACGTTATCTTGGATCCACCGAGCTAATTGCGGTTCTCATTCAGTTTGAACCTTTTCTTTTCCATTACACGGTTGAAACTTGGCAAGAAGGCCATTCCCGCATTTATTTATAGAGACAAGTTCCAACTGAATCGCGTGTTGCACCGTCTCGAATGCCTGACCCATCATGATGCAAGTTGCAGGTGGCACGTTCCCTCCAACGAGCACCGGGGCTATGAATACCCGAATTTCATCAATCAAATCGTCCACAAGTAATGATCCCGCTACGGTTCCCCCGCCCTCCACCATGATGGAGTGGATACCCTTGCTGAAGAGTTCCCGCCACAAGGTCTTTAAATTTACCAATTTGCCTTCACCGCAATCAATAAGTTCAACTCCAACCTTTTCCAAGGCGAGAACTTTCGCACGATTCTCCATGGCTGCCGAGGTGGTACCAATGAGTACTCGCACTCCATCACGTTCTACAAGCAAGCATTGGGCATCAGTAGGAATCTTCAACATGGAATCAATGATGATCCTATCGGGATTTTTCTTGGCCTCAAGGAACTTCACGCGCAATTTTGGATCATCAGATAACACCGTCCCGATTCCCACGCATATTCCATCCACTGCATCCCGCAAGCGATGGACGCGCATCCAATCTTCTTTAGAAGAGAATGCGCTATCATTTGAGATGGTGGATAACCTGCCATCCAAGGACATGGCGCAGTTATAAATGGTGTATGGCCTTCCAACATTTCGTGGAAAGGGTTCCCTATGCTCGTTTTGTATGATCATCCTAATCCCCTTCTCCCATGCATGTAGACTTGGTGGATATCAGCATTTCCAGCCCTGAGTAGCAAGCTTGCTAGAACGTTCCTTGTATTTGAGAAACGATGGTGGGAACCATCAAGCAGGAAAAATGATGCGTCCTTTCCCTTTTCCAACGAACCAGCACAGCGGTCTATTCCGATCAAACGTGCGGGATTAATCGTTGCCATCTGGAGTATCAAGGACGGGGGGAATTCCCAACCAGGATATAGCATCTTGAATAATCTCGTTGTAAAATTCAATTCGTGGAACATATCGGGGACATTTAGCATGACGTTATCGGTGCCGAGACAACACGTGATGCCTGATTCCACGAGTTCCATGTAGGGGGGATGTTCTACATCAATGTTCCCGAACAAAGATGCAACCCTTGGACATAGAATAACGCTTGAACCAGCACGGCGAATCAAGTCAATATCACCCCCATCGAGGAAATTGCAGTGCACCAAGTGAGCGCGGGTAGCCTGATCTTTCAATACACTCAATAACCTGCTTGCATCGGACATTTTATACCTATCCTTGCTTTTCACCACGTTTTTCCTTGTTTCTGCAACGTGTGTTCCAAGAATGAGCCGTGGATTCTGCTTAAGTGCACTCCGAAACTCTTCCAAGAGCTGGTCATTCCAACCGTTTGGAGAACTAATATTGAATCCACGGAAGCATTCAAGCTGGGGTGCGGCTGCAATCATGGCACGAATTGCACCAATCCTTTTTCCCGGTCGTCCCAGCATGACCGCCATTGATGGATGCCGTGCTGAATGGAATGCCTGCAAAGCCTTCATGCATCCATCCAATCCCCCCTCCCTGAAATCGATAAATAATATTGTCCCAGACCTTACCATGGATTCAAGGGTCTTGACGATTTCTAGCTGCATGACCTTGCGAGACACTTTGGATAGCATCTGGTGCTTTAATCCATCCGGGGGTGCAACAATGCTTGCAAGGTCACCATGAAACGTGATATCCTTCATGAACGAATCTGCAACGTGAACATGGCCATTGATGAAAGCTGGTACGGCAATTAAATCTGAATCTACCTCATTTACATGTTCATCGATTGCCAAGATCTTGCCATCTTCGAAATAAAGGGAAAAATTTTCAATGAATCGCATGTCATTTCCCACGAACCCTCCTTTACATCGTATTTCTTCCCGTGCTACCATTGCGTGATCCCCCTAGAAGCACGTGCTTGTATCTGCCGTAGAATGCATTTAGGATTCATTTTCACGAATGGTGAGTGGACTAATATTTTCCTCCACATCATCGAAGTTCAGGACTTCATATTTCTCGTTGTAAATGCTATTGATTTTAGAGGCAAATTCTGTCTCCTTAGATCCCTCTAACTTGAATAGATCGTTGAATTGGATGATTTTCTTGATGGCATCTACATTTTCTATGGTTCCAATATTATCTTGTATGATCTCTTGCAAACCATTCATATCTTTTGCGAAAATTTTGCGCATTTCGTCCATGGCTTCGATTACTTTTGGCCAATCATGTTTACGCTCGGGATCCCTGAATAAATCCCCGTTGGCGAGCATGTAGATGGCATCATCCGTGTACCCACCTTCCCTTGCGATTTCAGCTGCCTTGGTGGCACAATTCATGAGAATATCCCTGGTTTGATTGAACGTGAATGTATTTTCTGGCACCCTTATCTCCAGTTTTTCCTCAAGATGATTCTTCAAGTCCGGATGGCTGTTGATGTTTGCAGATATTGCAACGAGTACTTGACGCTTGATGATATTCGTGTCCTTCATGCGGTTTTTAAGCTTCTCAACCATCCAGAGTATGGCGTCCAACGGGATGTACAATTCATTGCATGCTTTGTTGTATGCTTCCGCGATATCCGTCCACAGTTCTTCGTTGATCTTGAGCGTTCCATTCTCCATCTTACTCAGGAAACGATCGATGGACATGTCCAAGAGCACCGAGCCATGCATGAGCGAGTGCAATTCATCAGCCAAATTTTTCAGGTACTTCTCCACGATTCCAACCCACACGCTATTCCTGAAATTGTTTCCTTTTGTTAAACCTTCACCCACGGCAGCCATGATGTAATATTTATTTAGATCGTCTTGATTACCAAGAAATTCATTCACGATTTCAACATGGCTGTATCTATCTTGGCTATTGAACAGGTAAAAAAGCCCCCTGTAAATAAAAGTGTAGTAATTCAATTCCTCATCGGTGAGGGGGGATCTCGTGGCTGTTCCTGTTCCACTTTGGATCCTACTCATATTTATGAAATTACCCACTGTAATGCAAGTCTTCCACAATTTCTCATCCTTGTAAGGAAGGGCATACCTGTCCACGGTCTTGATGTATGATGGTAACGAGATGAAAACATTCTTGATCTTAAAAAGTTCTTTCAAAGATAATGCATGGTGCTCCTTCGTGAATTCCTGAAAATGGTGGGCAAGCTCATCTGCAAGTAGATCTCCAGAATAAGATAAATTTGTAATGAAATCCATGAGGGGAGTAAGATCGGTCCTTGGTTGTTCAAATACAACGCATAATTCCTCTAGAATGGCATTATCAAAAACGTTCTCGCCGAAATTCTTGAGTTCACGCACGTAAGTTTCCAATCCTGCTATTGGGTCACCGACCGAACGCTTGATGAATTGACTTAGGTATGCTTCCTTGTTATACAAGGCGAGTTCTAGCAGGTGAGCAAATCGTTCCCGTGATTTCGCTAAAAGATCCTCATCCGAGAATTCTTCTCGAAGTCTTTTCTTGATTTCGGGATCGTTTGGTGGGAAAAATAGGGTGGCACCCGTCGGGCTACCGAGAATATATTTCAAGGGCACCATTTTTTTCTTGTCCCTGAACTTCTCGCCTTGAAATTGCATGTCGTGGGGATCGAGCATATATACCGCAGGTTCAGGATTCATGGTTACATCCACGATCAAGTAGATCATTGCGTTGAATACCACTGGCACGCCAGCTTTCGTTCCAATGTAATTGAAATAATGCCTTAATTTCTCGTAAAATACCCGTGCATAGTATTCCCTGTCTTGCTCGTAAACCTCCCTATCGTACTCATAACCAAAAAGGTTGGATACACTCGTCACGATTCCACCAATCTTGACCTCATCATCAGCACAGTGAATGACCGCAATATCGGATCGGATACTATCAAACTTTTCCCCCTTGAGAATGTATCCCTTGCCATCATATTCCTTTGCAAATAATTGTCCACCGGTGTATTCCTTCCCATCAACCTTGTACAACCGGTACTTGGTCTTCTCGACAACGCACGCCAAGTGCATTTTTCTCGCATCATTACATGCTTGCGAAGTATCCAAGTATCTCCCGTCCTTGTTCGCAAAAAGCTGCTTGACGGTCATGACTTGGTTCCCACCTACATTAGTCGATAATAAGGCCGGATAATACATGGCGTCGTTAAATTCATCTGAAAATGGTTTGATACCAAAAATATAAGCAGCCATATCTTCCAGCTGGAGAAATTCACCGAACTTCAGGTTTTCTTCGGGGGTCAAGTTTGCAATATTTCCCCCGGATTGCTCCTTGAACTTTCGAGCCTTTTGCCTGAGGAAGTATTGCAAGGTATAAAGGGGCACGCTGATGCCTGCATACTCCTTTAGGAACATCTGGATGACATTATACCCGCATTGCCATCGTTCCTTGGCATGTCCTGCGAGGATATCATACAGTTTCTTATAGCCGACCCATCTCGAGAGATCAGGATCCTTATCTTGGATATCAGGGATATTTTTATCTTCCGACATGCATGTTCCAACCGCGAGATTCAATAGAGCCGCGTGCTCCAGTACTATATTTCGGAGTGAGGATTTATAAATTCCGGCAGCTAGTTCTAAAAAAACGTTCCATGGTAAAAAACGTTTCTGATAATCATGAATGATATCGGAGTTAGGGCATTAAATCGAGCGCTGATTCCCGCCATCCCGACATGGTACAAGCGTGGGGGAGATGGATATGAACTTGCCTACGCCTTGAACGCGAGCTATGTCAAGAAATTACTAGATGAACCCGTGGCAGGAATAGCATCGCTCGTGCATACCGGTCGGGGCCGGTTTCTCACGTGGGAAGAGAAAATGCAATACCTAGGTGAAATCGTCGATATATGCCACGATGCGGATAAATTCCATATTATAGGCGTGGAAACGATTCAAGATGCTAGATTGGCTAAGGATCTTGGATTTGACATGGTCCTGGTTTTTCCTGGGATCCATTCACCCCCAAATTCTCAAGATCCAAGTGATATGGATTCTTTAGTGCAACATCACCAAGAAATCGCACGCATTCATGGATTCACCTGTGCATTCTGCCTCTACGCCGAGACGGCCGTCGGTATCCAGTATGATCCCCCAGATTTGATCAGGTTACTCTCCATCGATGGGGTAAATGCGGTGAAATTTGCACTCCTTTCGGATTTCGAGAAATTGGAAGATGCCATGGTTGCCATCGGAAAGCATGCACCAAACACTATCATGTTCACCGGAGAGGATCGAATGTTTGCCGAGAGCCTGGAGAAAACCAAGGATCTATCATCATGCAACATTCTTCCAGATCCTCCCCGCATAAATGCCCTCACGGGACTCGGTTCGGTGCTTCCCGCCTTGCAGGTCTTCATGCTGAAAACGTTTGATAAACCAGAGTATTCAGGAGAATACATGAAAGTGAGGGCGCTAGTTGCTGCCTTGGCAAGAGCTACTTTCAAGCGTCCCTTGAATGATGGCCATGCTGATTACACCCTTCCAATGGAGGGATATATCAGCAATGTGGCAACTGGTAGCGCCTTCCAGTTCAATATCCCGAGTAATGCCATTTCAGACATAGCCACCATTGAAAAAGAACGTATAGCGCGTGGGATACCACGAATCATCGGAAAAGCACTGGAAAACCACCAAGCAGAACAAGATGTTGAAGAAATCATCAAGCTCGTAGAAACAGGGCTTGATATGGATCGAGCCTTGAAGGATAAGTATGGATCCCAATTAGACCGCATCGAGTGATTTTCATGGGATCATTGTACCACCATCGAAGCTTCGCGTCACAATTCGTGGGAATCGACGGGATGAGTATTGATAAAGATATCATCAAGCGGGTAGAAAAAATCTTCACGAACGCATGTCCTTACTTGGAAATGAGCCAAGATCGCAATTCCAAAGCACGTGCAGCCCTTTCGTGGGAATTGGCATGTAGGCTAGAGGATGAGCTTGGCATTGAACTGAAGGCCAGTTACTTTGGCACAAAACTTCCCCATCCCTTCATGGTGGCGCCTGGCAAGCATACAAGGCCTGGAACCGGTTCTTCTCGATTAAGTCTAATTGAAGCGAGGATGAAGGAGGGATGGGCTGGTGCAATACTCAAGACAGTTGTTGGTAATGATGGTACAGGTTCCAAGGCATCGAGCAAAAATCAAGGAGATGCTTACTGGCCCGTGTTGAAACATGCAGGGGGAATGCAATTCATATCGGGAGAGCGTGGCATGAAGCTCGATCTCGAGGCATGCATGAGCGAATTCATTGGCCCTTGCTTGGAGATTGCGAGTGAGTACGGGTTTCCCGTGGTTCCGAGCTTGATTTGTGGCTTCCCCTTGGAAAAGTACGAGAAGGAATGGCTTCATTCCATGAAACAGTTAGCAAAGATCTCAAACATGGTTGAAGCAGATATCTCACCAACAGCCAGCAGGAGTCCGCTTTCATGCAACACGCGCCAGGAAGTAATGGCTGCGATGGAAGCCTTGCATGATGATGCAATTGCATTACATCAATTGGGGATGAATATCCATGAAATTGATGTGCTTTCAGTAAAACTCAGTGGACAACATCGACAGGTTTTTCCTTGGATCGTGCATGACATGCTTGAACAACAAGAAATCATTGATTTTACCCTTTTTAACAGGGAATTAGGGACATTGGTCGTGCCGGGCACCATTGCACCCGTAAAAAGTGCCGTGGGCGGCGAAGCCATTTATTACCATGGTATTCATGCCTTGAATTCGCTGTTCGAGGAAAAATCCTGCAGGAAACGGGTAAGGGTGAGTTATTGTGGTGGAATCACAAGCGGGTACAAGGCATGGCAAGTATTCAGCCTCTCTCCCGTGACATCTATTCAGGTAGCCTCCTATCTCATGATGGTTGGTTCGTTTAATGCGTTATCCCATGTTCTCGGGGGATTCGCCGTGGTCATGCATTGGATGGCTCAAAAGCTAGAGAAAGAATGTGGCATTGACGCTTGGTCTATCGACAAGATCTCGTGTGTCGCACACGCAAATTCCATCGATAGAACCAATTGCTTTTCATGGCTGCAAGGACCAAGACTGGTAGTTGCAGAAGTGGATCCCGATGCCTGTACAGCGACTTGCAAAGTTCCTGCACCAAGCGATAGCAATGTGGAATGTCCCGCGTCCACGACTTGCCCCGCAAGGGCATTCCTGCCAAAGGCTGGAAAAAGCAGCATGGAAATTCAAGGGGATAAGTGCATCGGATGCGGGAATTGCAGTGAAACCTGCATGAAGGATGCGATCAGGTTTCATAAAACGGAAAATCATTCATGAGAAATCCTTGAACACCTTGCGTTTCAATTGAATGCGATGGAGCTTATCCAACTTAATGGAGACACCTAATCCATCCCCCTTAATTATTTTCACATGCCCACCAGTCACTTCATGGCGCTCGTTACAGAATGTATCAGTAAACCAGTAATCGTGATCGGTAGCATCCGTTTCGCAAGTTTCCACGGGGCAGGTGAATAGATGAAGGAGTGCGTTGGTTGAAATGGGTTGATCGGGCATGTATCCTCCCCAAGGTATCACCCTCGCTTCCAAGTTCAAGGCGCCGTGCAAGCACGTGATGGCTAATGCCTTGATGCAGTTCAAGATTCCACCCGTCCGGTGGATTTTCAAGTTCATGTAATGCATCTTGCCCGTCTCTCGTGCCATTTTGCATAATTGCTGAACATCATGTAATCCGTGGATGGATTCATCAGGACACATGGGAGTGGTCAAGCCATCTTGAAGTTCTTCGAGTATCTGCCAATGCGGTCCATCGCTTATGGAGGGTTGCTCGTGCATGCGGATGTTGAAGGATTCCATGTGTACATAGATCTTTTTCATGTCTTCAACATCAAGTTTACCCATCAAGCCTACTTGCGGGGTGAATGAAGCATTAGCATCGGTATCGATCTTGATGTCGGGGAAAGAACTGGTGATATACTCGAGTAATCCCGTGTTATACCTGGATTCCGGGGTTATCTTTAGCTTGAAGGTGTTGATACCTTTTTGCACCCCGTTCAGGATGATGGAATCGTACTTGTAATATCTATCCTTGATACCGATGGATATCTTCGAAGGCAAGCCACTCCTGAGGCGTTTTTCTACCATCTCCTCACTGCTTGCAGGCATGTTCCCGCCATGACTTGCGATGATGGCACTAAACACCTCCCGGAATAATTCATGGCATGGTTTTCTAGCATGCCTTCCCAAGAGATCCCAGAAAGCCATCTCCAAGCTTGATGTAACGAATGGGTTGGCACCTCGGGTGCCATGGAGCATCTCATGGATATCAAACACCGTAACATCCCGTGCGCCATTGATATAGCTCGCGAGTTTGGGAACGTATTCTTCCACGAGGTGCACCCATGAGATGCTAGTGCCGTGGGCGTCGTATGTAGACCCCGGGAAATTGTCCAAGCTTGCAACACCCGTGATTCCATCCTCACCATGAACTCGGATCAAGATTGGTTGAAACGCACCACCCGGGCTCCCACCCGATATCGTGAAATCTTCTCGAAAACGCACGTGGGTCATGTGAATCGATATCTTGGTGATTGGTGGAAGGGTGTACTTGCCTAAATCGAGCTGGTGAAACATCATTTATTCATGCCTCGGTTAATGCAATGTTGCATTTCTTTTTCCATATTAAAGGATTTTCCAAGGATTTTTCTTGGAAAGGAGCTAACTCCATTCATGGTCAAGCGTGGCGCGACGATTCGCAACATCACTCTCCCAGACATTCCTAGATTGATGCCAATCAAGAACCAAGCGGGATGGAACCAAATACCTGGCGATTGGGCAAGATTGATACGTCTCAATCCTGGAGGTTGTTTTTGCATTCAAGTGGATGGTGAAATCATTGGAACGGTAACCACGACCCCCGTGTCTTCAAAGATGGCATGGGTGGGAATGCTCGTGGTGAGGGAAGATGAGCGCGGTAGGGGATTCGGCCGCATGCTCCTGAATCAAGCGATTCATTACCTTGAATCACGTGGTTTCACGACCATTTTCCTCGATGCCACCCCCGTGGGAAAGCCGCTTTACCTTTCTGCAGGCTTTAAAACTCGGGGTGTCTTGAAGCGTCATGTCATAAATACCTTGAACATCGCCAGTTTAGAAATGGAAGGTGTTAAAGGTCGCCTTCGTGAATTTTCAAGCGAATTCATGGATTCGGTCTGCAATCTTGACAAGAAAATGACGGGTTATGATAGGAGGGATGTGATCAAATCCCTGGTATCCCCGGAGACCAGCAAGGTACACCTCAAGCCTGATGGTACCGTGGATGGTTATATCATATGGCGTGAAGGTCAAAATTTCACGCAAGTCGGCCCTCTCGTGGCACGGGAAGCTGAGATTGCACGAGTTTTGGTCATCTGTGCCATGTCGTCCATGAACCTTGATGTAGGTTGCATTGACGTGCCAAGTGAGAGGCAGCACTTCGAAATATTCCTGAAAGGTATTGGAGCAGTTCCCGCGAGGGAATTCACGAGGATGTACAAGGGGAAACATCCCTCATTCACCAGTGACGGTGAATTTGCCACGAGCGGTCCAGAAAAGGGATGATGGTTATTGCAAGGACAGCGGGAAAAATATGTTTAGGTATCAATCATTGGGATCTCCATGAAGCGATTGCTTTACCGCTCCCTCGCGACATACTTAGTGATATTGCTATTGGGTTTAACAGCGTTTACCATGTTCATTCACGGTGTGATTTCCTTGGTTCGTTTCCTTCTTGGTGCCACCTTGATTGCTTTTCCGGTAAGATTCGGGATAGATTTTTCCATTGCCTTGGGAGCCCTCTTAGCCTTGTATCGCGTGGCAAGCAAGCGATTCATCAACGTTACACCGAGTTTTAAACTCGCCCATGAGTTCTCTGAGGGGCCGTGGTTGCATCATGATGGTGACCCGCGCACCAGCATCACCATTAACTGGTTTTCCCCAAATCCATCGCCGGAACATGTTGAAATAATCAACACGCGCTCGGGAATTTCCAAGCTAGTCACGGATAAAAGCATCCGGAAGATGCACCACGTGCAAATTGATAACTTGGAACCTGGTACCATCTATACTTACAAGATTACGAATAAGGATACCATGTCCGATCAAGAATTGAAGTTCAGGACTGCTGCAAGTAATTTCGAATCATTTGCGTTCGGGGTCGTTGGGGACTCCCAAAACTGCGGTGGTGCTGGCGTTTCAGACTGGGGGTACCGTCCCATCATCCAATCCTTGCAAGCCGAGTCCATATCCCTTTTATTTCACGTGGGCGACGCAACTGATCAAGGGAATGATTTGCGCTCTTGGCACGAATTCTTGGAAACTTCGAGAGCCGTGATATCAAGCATCCCCTTGCATGTTGCAGCGGGGAATCATGATACCGGCACGAGATACATGAAGGATCCAAGCGCACGTAAGGCTTACCCCGATGAAGGTGCAAACTTCGATTACGTGTTCGGGTACCCGTATGCAGATCAGGATCGTGAGAAGGACATCACGCCCTTCAAGAACAGGTACTATCTCGTGGAATACCCGGGTGTTATATTTTTAATGCTGGATACGCAAAATTCCAAGATGGCCCATCCAAGCAATTCTCAATGGGATTGGATGAAAAAAGTACTGGCAAGAATCCCGGATGCTTGGTGGAAGTTCGTGTTCGTGCACCGGGACCTTGTCCGAATTCGCATGAACGATGCTGGCGACCGGTATTACGTGCTTGATAAATTTGCCAAGTTCATTCTACCCATTTTGACTAAATTCAAGGTGGATGCCATATTCCAAGGGCATGCGCATCATTATGCTAGTTTCTCGTGGCAACCTGCAGGAAATGAGCAAAATAACGATAAAACAAACGCTGAAGCAGGAAAATCCTTGGAATTCATCACCTGTGGTGGTGCAGGGAAGCATCTACGAGAGCATACCGGTATTGATGCATCGACCGTTGATCTTCCTGGATTTCATTACCAATCCAACTCGAGCCATTTCATCGTCGTGCAGGTGAACCAATCGAGGTGCATCGTTCAAGCAAAACTGCCTGATGGGACTATCTTTCACGAAAGGCATATCTTGCACCGAGATTCCCGCCCATTCGATTAACTTTTCTGTTCTCGTTCATTGTGAATCACGAACGAGACCTACACTGCCAATATCATTCCCGGGATGACCCTGATGGATTCAGATAAAAGCACTGAAGATAATTCCACATTATATCTTGACTCCAACGCTCCAATCGAGGCGCGTGTTGAAGACCTCTTGAAACGAATGACCTTGGATGAGAAATGTTCCCTATGCGTCGGGAAAGGCTTCTGGAAAACTCGCCCCGTGAAGCGCCTTGGCATTCCATCCCTTGGATTGACGGACGGACCCCACGGGGTTGGACCCCATTCGTCAGGTTGGAAAAGGAACACGTACTTCCCCACCTTGATATGCATGGGTGCAACCTTCAATCGCCAGTTAGCGAAGCAATTTGGAACGGCACTCGCAGAGGAAACCAGGGCGTGCGGGAAGCATCAAATACTAGGTCCCGGGATGAACATACAACGATCTCCTGCATGTGGGAGGACATTTGAGTACTTGACCGAGGATCCATACCTGAACAAGGCACTGGTAAAAGAGATTATCACTGGTATTCAATCCCGCCGCATTGCTGCATGTGCCAAGCATTTTGTTTGTAACAATCAAGAAACCCGTAGATTCGGCGTTAACGTTAACGTGTCCAAGCGAGCTCTCCACGAGATATATTTTCCCGCATTCAAGGCAGCCGTGGAGGAGGCCGGCGCGTGGAGTGTCATGGCGTGTTACAACAGGATAAATGGCAAGCTGGGATGCGAGCACCGGCATCTCCTCAAGGATATCCTGAGGGAAAATTGGGGATTCCGCGGCTACGTGGTCTCTGATTGGTTCGCCACCAAGGGCACCAGTCGCACCAGTGGCGTGGTAAATGCCGGCCTATCGCTTGAAATGCCAGGTGGTATTCTTGGCATCAAGCGCTTGACGAAGAAGAAGATCCTTGCAGCGATCAAGCGGGGTGACGTGATCGAAAGCACGTTGAACGAGAATGTAAAAAGGCTCTTGCGGGTCATGTTCCTCGTGGGACTATTCGATGACGAGTCTAGCATTCCACCTGGTGAAAGGAATACAGCCGAGCACGTTGCCATCTCTCGGAAAATCGCCGAGGAAGGCATGGTCCTTTTGAAAAACAATGATTCCACCTTGCCCTTGAAAATGGATGAAATGAAAACGATTGCCATCACCGGGCCTAATGCTGGGAAGAAGAAGGGAATGTGGGGCGGGAGTTCTGAGGTATGGCCTCCGTTTGAAATCACGCCACGAGATGGCATCACGTCACGAGTGAAGGATAAGCTTCGAGTGGTTTCGGACGTGCAACGCGCGGATGCCGTCATCTACGTCGGGGGCTTGGGCCACAAATCGGGGCAAGATGCAGAGGGGAGTGACAAGAAATCGTTGGAACTTCCCAAGGACCAAGCACGTGAAATCTTGGAGACGGTAAACGCAAATCCACGTACCATCGTAATCCTCGTTAGTGGAAGCCCGGTAGCCATGGATGATTGGATCGACCAAGTGCCCGCGGTCATCGAGGCATGGTACGGGGGCATGGAAGCCGGATCGGTGATAGCGGGGATCATCTTCGGGGACGTGAACCCCTCGGGGAAGCTTCCCATCACCTTTCCCAAGAGGTTATCCGATTCTCCCGCGCATGCATCTGAACGCACCTTTCCAGGAATCTTGACTAAGCGACGGTTCTGGCAAAGGATATCCAATAAACCCACCAAGCCAGTTGACAATGTTTATTACGATGAAGGCATCTTCGTGGGATACCGTTTTTTTGACACCAGGGATGTCAACCCGCTATTTCCGTTCGGGCATGGATTATCGTACACGACATTCTCGTATTCGTCTATGACCATCACAAGGGGAAATGATGAAAGTAGAGCAAGATTGGAGGTTTCCATCACGATAACCAACGATGGATTCGTCAAGGGATCGGAAACCGCTCAACTGTACGTCACGGACGTGGATTCATCTGAATCACGTCCCGAGAAAGAATTGAAGGGATTCCACAAGATACATTTGGAACCAGGGGAGAAGAAAACGATACAGTTCAATCTCCTCGATGAAGATTTCTCCTTTTTCAGTGAAAAACAAGGAAAGTGGATTCTCGAGCCCGGGGACTTCAGCATCAAGATAGGTGCATCTTCCAGGGACATCAGGCAAGAAAAGCGCGTGACCATCCTCGATGCCAAGTTACATGTCAAGTAACTCCGATATTCCCGAGGGTGTTGCCTCGATGCGGGAACTGCCTTGCGGGGATTAAAAAAGAAAGGAAAGTCGTGGTAGCCCCTTCAATATAAGGGCAGGTAGGTATCTAATTCCCACGGGGAAACCTGTAGCAAGTATTCAGACCACTCCAGCTTCTTGAGTTTCAAGTAATTGGTGAACACGTGCTCGCCGAGGACCTCTTTCAAGAACTCGCTATCTTCCGCATACCGAACTGCTTCTCCCAAACTTCCGGGAAGTGCAGTGATGCCATGGGCTATTTTCTCCCCATCACTGAGGGCGAATATATTCTTGTCGGTGGGTTCGGGCGGTTCGATACCTTCCTCGATACCCTTCAAGCCCGCGCCAAGCATGACCGCGAAGGCAAGATACAGGTTACACGTGGGATCTGGAGATCTTAACTCTATCCTAGTAGCTTTCTCCTTTCCTGGTTTGTACATCGGAACCCGTATCATGGCCGATCTGTTGCGCTTGCTCCAAGTAAGATAGGTGGGGGCCTCATACCCTGGAACCAGCCGCTTGTAGCTATTTACCAAGGGATTGGTAACTACCGCAAATTCCTTCACGTATTTAAGCAGTCCACCTATATAATTCTTGGCAATACCTGAAAGATGCAAAGGATCGCTAGAATCAAAAAATGCATTTTTTTCTTGCTTGAAAAGAGATTGGTGGGTGTGCATCCCGCTCCCATTTTCAAAGGGCACCGGCTTGGGCAGGAAGGTGGCATATACGCTGTACTTGGTGGCAATCTCCTTCACCACGATGCGCATGGTGGTTGCGGCATCAGCCATCGCAAGCCCTTCCTTATAACGCAGGTAAATTTCATGCTGCGACGGAGCGACCTCGTGATGGCTCATTTCCACCTTGATCCCCATTGCTTCCAAGGCAAGGATGGTATCCCTGCGAAGATCACTGGCAGCATCTAGCGACGTCAGGTCGAAGTATCCTCCCTTGTCAAGCCCCTCGCAGGCACAATCGTTCTTAAAGTAAAAATACTCCAATTCCGGACCTGCAAAGAAATTGAATCCTTTCTTTTCCGCCCGTTCAAGCTGCAACTTGAGGATATGCCTGGGATCTCCCATGTAAGGCGTGCCATCGGGATTCATAATGTCACAAAACATCCTGGCAACTGCCTTTTCCTTCGGGCGCCACGGTAGTAGCTGGAAAGTAGAGGGATCCGGCATGGCAACCATATCGCTTTCCTCTATCGTCTGAAATCCCTTGATCGAGCTCCCGTCGAACCCATATCCCTCCTCGAAGGCATCCTCCAAGTCTTCCCTGGTGATGGCGAAGCTCTTGACGATACCGCGCAAGGATGGAAACCAAATACGTATGAATTTCACGTCTTTTTCATTTACCAAGTCCAAGACCTGGCTAGCGCTCATTCCACTCATCATGTATCACTTTTTGTTAGTATAGGGCAACTTCCCGTTCAATGATTTACTATTCCCTGATATCACGAGGATCGTGGTCAGGCTTGGGATGATTGCTTGAGATCAATGTCAACGGGGGTTTACTTGAAATCTTCCTACAAGATCTTCAAGTTATTTTAAATACATGCCATAAACATTTCATTTACATTTATATAATCCCTCAAGGAAATGAAGTACTCCAGGCGGTTCGGAAGGGAATGCACTACCGGTGCCGCTGGGACCTGGTATGCGAGGCGCTGATAACTCGAAATAGCTAAATGGAATGAAGGGAGCGCTTGCATTCGCGCGAGCAAGATTCATCCACGAGCATTCCAAGAATGATACGGGGGAAAAAAAAGGAAAGGATCGGGAGCTAGATCGTCTTATTACCACGAATGCCATCCCTTATTCGGACAACATCCAAGATATCACTGATGAAGATCTTGCCATCCCCGATTTCACCCGTGCGCGCTTTGGCAATAATCACTTCAAGGGCACGTTCGAGCTCGTCGTCCTTCACGATAATGTCTATTTTTTGCTTTGGAAGTGGGTCTGCGTAGATTGTCGTGGCGCCCGGGATGGAGATGGGTGCGCTTTGTTTCCCCCTCCCGGTGACTTCGTAGGTGGTAAGTGCAGTGAACCCGGCATCAGCCAAGCCACGGCGCACGAAGCTCAGCTTGTCCCTCTTGATGATGGCTTCTATCTTTTTCACGTCTTGTTCACCTGAAGAATGGTTTGTTTGCTTCCTCCTCTGGATACGCGTATGTCTTGTGGAAGCTAATATCCAATCCGAACAGCTCTTGGTCCTTGGATACCCGTAACAGGTTCAATTTCTTGAGCACGAAGAACATGAGTAAGCCCATACCAAAAATTGAAGCCCCGATGCCGATGGCTCCCAATACTTGGACGCCGAGTTGTGGAAGCCAATCCCCCGTGCTAAACCCATACACCGGGTGAGCACCAAGAATATCCACTCCGAAAATACCAGTGGCGACCAATCCCCAAACACCACATGCCCCGTGAACGGGAAACACCGCCAAGGCATCATCAATCTTCAACTTGTGTTCAAGCAAGCCATAGAAGAATGTCGTGATGATGCCAGCCACGATGCCAACGATGAAAGCTGCTATTGGATGCATCAGGGCAGCACCGCTGCATATGGAAACTGCCCCGGATAGCAATCCAATCATGGATGTCAAAACGTGCCCCCTGGATGTTATGGCCGCACCAAATAAGCCGCCTGCCATGGCCATCGCCGTGGTGATAGATACCCACGAAAGCTCGATATTGATAGTTTCGGGGTCAGTAGCCACGCTGGAGCCAATGTTGAATCCGAACCAACCAAACACCAGCAACCACGCGCCAATAACCGACAGGGGGATGCTATGACCGAAGAAGGTTCTTGGTGCCCTTCCCTTGCCGACAAATTTACCTATTCGCGGTCCAATCATGATGGCACCGGTAAGTCCCAAGAAACCACCCGTCATATGCACGACGCCCGAGCCCGCATAGTCAATGAGGTTATATCCGCCCAATATACCACTACTTAACCATCCACCACCCCAGACCCAATGTTCGATCAATGGATAAATGAATCCAGTGATCACGCCCGCAGCGATGATGAATCCCCAGAACTTGTCACGCTCTGCCGTCGCACCGGGAACGATCGCCACGCAAGTGATGCAAAACATCGCCATTTTAAACCAGAGGGACATGTCTCCCAAGCCAGATGGGCTGGCTGGTAAACCATATGCTCCCCCGGTATCATTCAGGTATGGTGGTAACGGATTGGGAATGGTGGGAAGCCACTTGGGGATCCCGAGAAACTGGCCGTCGGTGTAATATGCAAGGGGAAAACCAATGATATAGTAAATGAAGAACCCCAGTGTCCACCCCACGTTAATGATAATGATGGTATGGCTCACGTTTTTCTTTCTTACCATTCCAGCATAGAGAAGTGCGAATCCGGCTGTTGCCATGATGAAAATGGCGACGGGTGCCCACCCAACCAGGAATGTCTGCTGGAATGCGCCGAAGAGATCATCATCGCTCCATTGCAAGATGTTGATACCCATTTTTTTTTCACCTGGTATTACATCTTGGTCTGGAACCACACCGGTTTGAGCGATATTGGGATTTCTTCCACGGATAGTCCGTTACGTTCAATGTTCAACTTCAAAATTTGCGGCTTGAG
This sequence comes from Candidatus Bathyarchaeota archaeon, assembly GCA_014729935.1. Taxonomy (GTDB): domain Archaea; phylum Asgardarchaeota; class Lokiarchaeia; order Sigyniarchaeales; family Sigyniarchaeaceae; genus WJJB01. The sequence continues at coordinate 40,379 of WJJB01000079.1, forward strand.
CGGTACGCTTCTTGATTTCCGCAGGATAAACACCCGGGTCCACAAGACGTCGTGCTTGTGGTAATCAAGGTATATCAAGTGGTCAACCAAGTATTCCGTGATGTCAGGCGTCATGGGAATGCCCTCAGCGCTCATCAGGACCGTGGCACCTTTTTCCTTGGTTTCCAACAATAGCTTCATGTACACCTCCCTGAATTCCGATTCATCCGCTAACCGGCGCTTCAACGCGGAGAGCGAATCAATCACGATCCGCTTTACATCCGGTAGGTCCCCAAGCGTTCTCATTACGATGGCTAATGCCTCTTCCTTGTTTATTAAGGAATAGGTGCTTGCATACGATGCGTTGATCGACAGATTCACGATGATGAATCGCTTGTCATCAACCAATTTCTGGAATTCCGGCCATAGTTCGGTCGCCGTCCTGATGATGGTCTTCGGGGTTTCTTCAGTGGTAACATATACCACCGTTTCACCGAGATCTATGCCCTTTTTCATGAATTGAAGGCATAAAATTGTTTTACCGGTTCCAGGTTCCCCCCGAACCAAGATTGCATCACCTTGGGGTAAACCAGGAATGAACGTGTCCAATCCTTCAACCCCTATATCAATCCATTCTATGTTCGACCTTTCAAAATCCTGCTCGCTCCATTGTTTCTTGTTTTCATGCTTTTTTCCCATGCTGTCTCACCATCCACTGGTTCAACGTGTTTCTTGGCATATGCATCGCATTGGACAAGGAATTTTCTTGCATTCATGATCAAGCAATAATATCCTTGCTATCGCTGTTAATGGCAAGTACTGGCTGAATTCGTGCTCGCCTGTTGCCAATGCGAGATGTACCGTGAAAGATACGAGTGGGATCCTGTATTAAGACTTTTCTCCAATTTGTTCAGGTAATATTTATATAGAAATAAATATGATGCAATTAATGGCTCTAAATCTGCATATCGTATTATATAGCGTTGGTTGAAATGCAAATCTTTCATTTTGAATGCATGAAAGGCGCATGGGTGGTAAAAAGTAAAACGAACCACCCCCGCAATTTCGGAATGCAGTTTTCAGGTGCACGTGATTCCCTAGGGGGAAATTGGTTGAAAGTAAAAGATGGAAGCTTTTATTTGATCCGTGCACTTTCCCCTAGCGTATGGAGAATCGAACGGTATCCTATTCTTCCTTCCTATCAGGTATTCCACACCCAGACTTGGAATCTTGGATGCATGATAGGGTAGAAATACCCAAGGAGTCCTTGGCTGATAAGCGGAATCGTTACAGGAAGCAGCGCCACAGGATGCTCAAGATTATGGAACCCCTATTCGCCAAGATCATCACCAAGATGAATATCGTGAAATACAAGTGGATCTGGTACAAGGTGGTCATGAGCATGCTCCATGTGTACATGCGCATCGTGCACCGGTTGAAGATCCGCGGTCGCAGGCACATTCCTGAGAATGGTGCCATCATGTACCTGCTGCATAACGGGGATTACGACGTTATATACTTTCTGTCGGCTTTCAAGGAGCCAATTGGCGTGTTCACTGATGTGGGAAATGGGTTTTTCGCGGATTTCTTGGAAACCGTTTACGGTTTCGTCGTCCGCCGGGGGACAAGGGATGTGATGCTCGAGAAGATGGTAAGGACCATCTTGAAAAAAAACCGCTATTTTGCCATCTGGCCAGAAGGTTCTCCCTCAAAAGATGGTCATCCAAAGGAACCCTTTTCAGGTGTCATCAGGGTGTATGCAACGCTGAATGCGATGAGAGATGTCATTCCTTTTCAACCTGTGTTGATGCGTGGGACTGAAACCTATCAATATAAAGGCGATAGACGCAAGCGGAAGATTCTCGTGGAATTCATGAAACCTTTCTTCCTACCAAGAGCGTGGCTAAAACCACCACGAGAAGGGGGGAAAACCCCGCGGGAAATGATAAATCAGGTCATGCTACATCTTGCCAAGAAAGTGGGATATACCACCTTGAAAAAAAACCATGCCTTGGAACGCCGTCGCCGCATGAAGGGGAAACCGTGGCGTGGGTAATGCTCTCATCTCACTTTGCAATACCACATTGTACAGGAGCCCACGATCACCAGCACCCCCCCGATCAAGTTTGAAATGATGAGGATCACGGCACCTGCACTCGCGTGGATTGCAATCCCGTGACGAGGTTTAATTTTATTACCAGCGATACCGAGAATAAGAAATCCGGAAATCGCCGTGCAGATCGCAGACATGTGAAAAGAAATGGACATTCCACTCCATGTATAGCCCCCGGTAAATCCAAGCAGTGACGCGTTCCCCATTATCCCGATGAGTGATAGCACGATGGCAGAGCTATACCCGATTTGGAGGATCACCTCGCTATTGTGGGCGGTTTGGACGGTTTCTCGCTTTTCAGGCGATGATGATTCATCCATCAGAGATTCTTCTCCTGAGTGCCGTGATTTCAGATGCTTGTTTCATGGCGGTTTCATGGGGGATGGAAAATCGATTCTTGAAGGGAGAGTGCATGTATCCCCAATTCGTTCCTTTATACAACGTCATCACGAGCCCCTTGGAAGGACCAGCCATGAGTGCTGCCTTTCGGAAATCTTCCAGGGATTGTTCGTCCCACGCGCCGAGGAAACCGTACAATGGGAAGATGATGAATATGGGATAAATGAAGAGCAATAGCACGAGGTACAAGGCAGCCAAGAGATATGCGGGCACGAATTCCCAGCCTGCACCTAACCCGAAATGGTTGATTTCACACAGCTGGTACAACCTGAAAAATCCCCGCTTCATGATCCACGATAAAAGGATGAACGGGGACATCGATAGGGCAGGTGCTATCAATGCCTGATATGCCGGGAATCCAATTTTCTTGTCGGGGAAGAGTTTTCGCTTGATCATCCACCAGCCGTAGATAGCTTTCGCAGCGTATCCTGGTGCTTCAGCGAATAACCAGAACCAGTACACTGCTGCATCGCCGAACCACACTTTAAATGTCCAAGGGGACAGGGCAATGAAATAAGTCACTATCCTGGTGCCTTGCTCGATGAAGTTAAGATAAGAGTGTTGCGCGGGCAAGTCACACGCTTGGGTGATGGTTCCACAAAACATGGAAGGAAACAAGATGAACGCACCAAGGAATAGTGGGAAGACCATTTCCTGTATCCCCGAATATTCGCTGGCGAACGTGACGATAATATCAGGTATCAAGAACAGCAATGGTGCCATGAGCACGCCTATTGAAATCAATCCCCACCACTTGAATTGCGCATTGATGAGGTATATGGAAAGCTCTTCCTTCCCGTTGGTGTAAGATTCTGTCATTGGGGGCCCCATGGTGAAGGACACGCCGAGCGCCCCGATTAGTCCTGAAGCGAGCTGGTACAAGCCGACGAGATCGGAATAACTTGGAAGCCAATTCGTCACCATGATGGTGATGATTGCATTCACGCCAACATACACCAACCCGCTTGGCATCATCTTCCCACCATAGATGAGGACCTGTTTCGCAAGTGAACGATCGAAGCTGAGGTGCATGACCGTCACGAGCTTGATACCAAGGGGTTTCAGGACCTTCTTGAAAAGCAGCATTCCGACCACGAGTGCAATGAGATCGTCGACGTAGGATCCAATGATGAATCCCATGGTGCTCCCCATTAATGGACCTATCTTGGGATTTTTATAGCCAATTCTCATGCCGATGATAATAAATATCACCTGCGTGGCTGTCTGGATGGCTACATTCTGTAGAACGTAGATGATGTTACTCTTGTTGAATTGTTGAAAGCCATTGAGCAATGTTTGGAACAAACCCGCCGTGCCAGGCCATTGAATCATGATGAATGCAAGGAAAAACCACACTGAATAGGATAGGTTCGTTTTTGGGATGATCGTTACAGCCATGATTGAAATCAGGGTTACCTGCAAGGCTCCGGTAATCATTTGATACCATAGGAAGAATGCGGCATATTTCATTGCCCGATGCGGATCGATTTCGGAGTATTGACTGATAAATCGCTCGATGGCACCCTTGATCCCGAAATCTGCGAACAGGTAAATTGGCATGAGAAGTGATGTTATCGTGTTGTTGAAACCGAGAGCGCTGGGATAAGGGAGAATGGCGGGAAGCACGATGCCAATCACGATGATTCCTGGAAGGGCGAGAATCAAGAGTAGCACGTAATTGAACCAAAATCCACCGAGGGGTCGGTGAAATCCGACTTGCTTCCAATATTCCCTCGCCAATGCCTGCTGAGCTTTCTTTTTTTCCTTGTGCTTGGAAATCCACCTATCCGAAGAAACCGTTTTGGGAACCATTATGACTCGCCCTCCAGCATGGAATCAGGGTCCAGTGATTCCTTGGTTCCTGTTTTACTTGGCTTGTCACTTGATTGTTGGCTGCGTGGGATGCTGGGAGGTGAGTGTTTCTTGAAGTATGCAAACAACGCAATGGTCACGAACCATATTGCACCGATCATGGTGAACCACCATGCAAGCTGTTTCGTGCTTGGCAATGGCGCATGGGGCCATTGGTCATATGGCTCAATCAATGCATCATCATATCCATGGATGCTATGAAAGGTGCACGCGTACATTAGATAATTGAAATAGGGCCAGACGGCTAAAGCACCGTTCTGTTCCAATATTTCCCAGCTGAAAAACATGACATTTGCCCCGGAACCCCCGTTTAACCGCCATTCCGAAAGCAAAGGCAAGTTTCCGGTGATATCGGTAATGATCACTGTTGCACTGGGTTGAAGACTAACCAGTGTCCTACGTTCTGCCTGTGGTGCTGACCCCCACGCGATCGTTTTCGTCAGGATCCTTGAAGATTCGGGGATCTCATCCACTTGCTTGACTTGCACGTTATAATTCATATCGGTGGGATCATCTGTGGAATTCTGGTATGAGTCATTGAGCACAACTGGCAGGATGGGGGAAACGAGCGAAATTTGACTTGAGTTCATATCACGGGTGTTATTCACGTCCCCATATTTCACGATACCAAACATCACAAATCCCTTGTTGCCATTGGTTCCATTCACTTGCTCCACCAGGGATTCTAAACGTTGCCCGCCAGGAAGGAACCGGTCAACCATGAAAAGATCGGCAGTGGATAGCAAGGAGGTATATTGGGTGTCATTCATGGTGGATAACGATGCGTTAGTGACAACCGTTGTTTCGATAGCTTGGGAGTCTATTTCAATGGACATTATCAATGAGGATGATGGTTTCTTGGAAAATATAACTACATTTGCCACGATGGTGGGACGTGCAGCTGATGAAGGGGGAAATATCGAAATCGTGATTCCAATGACTACAGAGAATAAAAAAACCTTCCGTGCGATGCTGTGTGATCGATACCAGAGATCATTCATAATCTAGACCAATGCAAATGGCTTATAAATAGATACGAGTACTGTCTAGATAATGCCCAAATCTACTTGTTGGAAGGAACATCTCCGTGACATGCTCAAGGGTGATTTCAACCGGAAATCCCTGTTGCTCTACCTTGTGTTCAATTACTCCTTAGCATTGCTCTTTTTGGCACTTGCCACCATCACCCTCGCGATGGAAAAAGGATTCTCGTTTCTTGTGAATGATATTTCTAATACCGGTTCTCCTGGAAGGAACCCACGCGGTTGGATCTTCTTTTCGATATTCTTGGTCTATGGGGGCATTCTCATGATTCCCGTGGACAGGTTTTTCTTCAAGCGGATGAAATTCCTTGATATGAGCGCTTCAATGATCATCACGCTTTTTTACCTTACGGGGAGTATCGGTACAGCCCTCGTGGGTATCTTTCCATCGGAAGTGAGTTATTTCATGCACGTGCTCTCTGCTGGCTTGGCTTTTGGAGGATATGGGATCGGGTTCCTCATTTTTCTTGGCGTGGTGATCCGCCAGAAGCGATGGCAGTTCACTTGGACCTACACCATCTTCCTTCCAGTTATAGCCGGATTGATGATCACGCAAGGGTACATCATTTTCACTGCGAACGCTGATTTCGATGCATTCAGGGGGACCATCATGAGCGTTTCCTTGTGGGAATGGCTCTTGTTCTTCTCGGTTATTCTCACCTTGATATTCAAGGCGATTTTGTTGCAGGGAGCCACTGATGCCCAAAAAACCGACCGATAGGGCATTAAGGATAAGCTAGGCATCCACTTCAATCCACATGATGCCATTGATGACCTCAACGGGATACACGTTGATATCCGGTGATTCATTGAATATAATGCTAGATAACAAGTCTTCCTTCAGGAGCTCGCCGGTATCAAGATTAAACCTTGCCCCGTGGATGGGGCATTGCAGGATGTTACCATTAATGATACCCTTTGAAAGATCCGCTCCCATGTGCGTGCATCGTCTATCAATCGCATGAAGGGTGCTTTCCACCCTGAATATAACTATTTCCCTGTTCCCGTGGACGAATATCACGTGATCTCCATCATCTAAAGTAGATACAGGTGCTACCTCCAGTCTCGTAATGGTCATGGTTCCTGCACTTGGGCTTGATGGTCAAGGAAATTGCGAACCACGGCAGGGAAATAATCGTTAATATCCCGGGTGACCAGCAAATCAGCCATGGCATCATATGGTGTATCTCCGAGATTGTTGATGATGAGAGTGGCGCCATTTCGCTTGGCAACGGCGACCATTCGAGCTGCAGGATTCACTACCAAGGAAGATCCAAGAACGATGAAGAGATCGCAATTCCTGGAATGATTCATGGCTTCGCGAAAATCTTTTGTCGGTAGAGGATCCTTGAAATTAACAATTGAAGAGATCATCCGCCCGTTACAGGCAAAGCATCTTGGCTGGCCGGGGAGTGGGTCATCGATTCGGTATCCTTTTCCATGGATTCGATCATCCCATCCTGCCTCCTCCTTGGTGCATTTTCGTTCGCACTCGATGCACATGACCAAGTTCTTGTTTCCGTGGAGTTCCGCGAGCTTTTCGATCGGAAATCCCGAGTCCAAGTGCAAGCCGTCAACGTTTTGACTAATCAGGAAGGAAACCTTTCCCGCTTTCTCCAGATCAACGATTGCCTGGTGTGTAGCATTTGGTTTTATCTTGCCATGTGGCACTGTTGGTGCTGGGGGGGGCAATCCTTTATCCCGTCGTGTCCAAACACCATCTGGTCCCCGGAAATCAGGTAAGCCAGATGCAGTGGAGATGCCAGCCCCGGTGAATAGCACCACGTTGTCATTCTTCACGATCAAGGAGACTGTTTCAGCGATTTGCCGTTTAAGGGATTTCATGTTCATCTGTTGGTTTCAGTGTTACAGCTACATTCAGTTGCTCTCTCGGAATGGAGAAGATTCACGTGTTCTCTTCAGCGAGGATGTATTGTTGAACGTCATCCTTATTTTCACAGGCGTGAAGCAATTCCAATGCCAGTTGTCGCTTTCGGGAAAAATATTCCGCAAGTACATCGTCGAACGTCTCGCAGTTGGGATATCTCTCCTGTAAAGCATGATCACGACCACCAGGACAACCGCCTCGCCTCATGCAACAATATGAAAAGCTTTTGAAGCACACGGTATCGGCTTCCCAGCCATGTACCCTTGAAAACTTGTCCTTGATTTCCACGAACCTTTCCTTGCTGAGGCCGCATTTTGCAAGTAGTTCATCTCGCCTGCATTTGAAACTGAAGGTAAGGGAATATCCAGGGTGGCAGCAAAAGGTCAAGGACCGTGGGTCACCCCCGAAGCAGGCCGGCACTGGGGCGTTTTTCCAGCCAGGCACGTCTCGCAATAACTTCCCTGGAACTAGATCCCGTATTCCCGCCGGTTGTCCTTCCATGGCAGGTAGATCACGCCACGGGTCTATAAAAAGGTCCCGAGATTATTTCAACATCGCGTTGGCAATCGCCTCGAATCCAATCACCAAGCCGGTGTTAATCCCCACGGCGATAAGGAAACCAACGATTAACGAACTAG
>WJJB01000080.1 GCA_014729935.1 Candidatus Bathyarchaeota archaeon
ATTATAACCTAAATCCAGCGTTTGAAGGGATTTCAAGTCCCCTATCCTCTCGGGGAGAGAGGTTAACTGGTTTTGCCATAAATTTAGGTAAGTGAGCGATTTAAGATCACCTATCCTCTCGGGGAGAGAGGTTAACTGGTACTGGTTAGCCTCTAAATTTAGGTAAGTGAGCGAACTAAGGTTGCCTATCGTGTCGGGGAGAGAGGTTAATTCGTTGCTGTAGAGGGATAGTTCTTTCAACAATGTAAGGTTTCCAATCGTGTCGGGGAGAGAGGATAACTTGTTTGATCCCAAATACAGGTATGTGAGCGATGTCAGGTTCCCTATCGACTCGGAGAGAGAGGTTAACTCTTGATTAAAAATTCCAAGCTGGATGACGTGCCCGCTTTCGGCGGTGAATCCGAAGGTATTCCATTTCACCTCGCCGATGACTGGGATGGGCTCGCCAACCATTCGTTCCAATTCCAGCATCGCTTCCTGCTCGATCGCAAGCAGTTCCACGCCTTGGTACGTCGCCGTGGTCTGATTCAAACTTGTCATGTATCTTTTGGTCAATTGTTCGCTAAACTTAATAAGATATGGAGTGGTTCCCAGTGCTAGCATCACTTGCGCATGGGACGTGCCCGGTGCAAGGCAGCGGTGGCATCCTCGAGGACATCAAGAACGAGAACGTGGTAGGTCTTGCCTCCTGCGGGAAGGACGAGTTGTCCCATGAATCCACCAGCTTGGAGCAGGGCGTGTTCACGCATAACCTCCTTGATGGTTTCGAACACGTCTCGGGAATCGAGAAGGCTGATGCGGGTGGTGATGGATTCGTGTCCTGGCCCACCGAGTTGTTCGACCACGTGAATGCCACGTCCCACGCGTACTATGATCCCTTGAACCTCACCGTGACGCCGCAGTGCCTGCACGCACCACTGGATGCTAATTTTTCCTTGGATTGGCACCTTGACACGACGGGCGTGCAATACCAGCAATCCAGCATGACCCTGGACTTGTGGTTCGAGACCAACCGCACGGATCCGTTCACCCTTGACGTCCCGTGCCAACCCGTACTTCACGGATACATCGATGACCTATCGCCGCCGGGTTTCCCGTTGCTCGTGCAGCTTCCCGTGCAAGGCAACGAGTTCCCTGCCGTGGTGAATCTTTCCGGGTATCTCGAACCACAAGATAACTACCACCTGTCCATCAACCAGATCATTCAAGGTCACGTCTTCTCCTACGAGTACGACCCGTTCACGGTCGATACAGACGGGGATGGGATCGTCGACGGCATCGAGTGGGATCTTCCTGCAATTTACGACGTGATGGATGGTACGGATGGCGTCGTTGATCACGATCACGATGGTCTCGATGCAGCGAAGGAGATCTATCTTCATGGCACCCCAAGGCCGCGATCCAATCGATTGGTCCGTGTGGTAACCACGAGAGGGAGATCTGTGAATCTATATATGCAGGCTATTTGAATAGTGAGTACATGGATGATCCAGTTCTTCAAGCAAAACCGATTCTCGACCGGTTCATGCTTGATGGAAAGATCGCGTTGGTCACCGGGGGAGCGCAAGGTATCGGCCGAGGTTTCGCGCATGCACTTGGGGACGCGGGTGCGGCCGTGGCCCTTGTCGATCTTGACCGGAACAAGGCGTTACAAGTTGTTGGCGAGCTGAAACGCAAGAATATAGATGCCATTGCTGTGCGAGCGGATATCACCCGCCGCGATGAGATCAAGGACGCGATCAGGGCGATACTAGATGAATGGGGAGAGCTCACCATTGCAGTAAATAATGCCGGGCTATGCATTTGGGGTGACGCTGAAACTCTGCCGATGGAAGACTGGGACAAGACATTCAACTTGAATCTAAGGGGTTTATTCATGTGCTCCCAAGAGGAGGCTAAGGTGATGTTGGAATCAGGTTATGGCAAGATCATCAACACGGCGTCCATGTCTGCTCATATCGTAAACACACCCCAGCACCAAGCGGCATATAATGCATCAAAAGCAGGCGTGATTCATCTCACACGGAGCATGGCTATTGAATGGGCTAAACGGGGAGTCCGGGTGAATAGTATAAGCCCGGGATATACCCGAACTAAACTTGTAATAGATCTTCTCCAGAAACCCGAAGGAAAATCATTTGAACCAATTTGGGTAGACGAACGAACTCCCATGAGCCGCATGGCTGAAGTAACTGATCTACAAGGAGCCGTGGTATTCCTAGCTTCACCTGCATCGGATTTCATAACCGGCCAAGACATCATCATTGATGGTGGGTATTGTTGCTGGTAGCCAGGTGGATTCTTCTTCAATTACAATACACATGATGCCACATACATGCATGTAATAGCTTCCACTAGATCCTCGAAACGAAAATTCCCACAAGTTGGGTCCCGTCATGCTTTTCCTCGGAGATTTCAGGCTGCGAGAGTCAAACATGCGCAGGTATACCCGCGAGTCACTTACCTTGCGTGTCGTCCTCGTCATCGAAAAGTTAAAAACAATGGAGTAAATACTTGCATAAGTGCCCGTTCACGGGACTGGAACACGAGAGAACGAGAAGGATGATAAAAACAGAACTGATGGAGAAGCTTGGGATAAAGTACCCCATTATCTCCGCGCCAATGGGACCGTTCTACACGACCGAGCTCACGGTGGCGGTATCGGAAGCAGGAGGACTTGGAGTCCTATCCCACACGAATCTCGAAGGTAAAGACTCGTACAAGGAAATGTGCAAGAACATGGAATACGTTGTCGAGCATACTGACAAACCATTCGGTTTTAACATCCGCACCGCACGGATGCAACCCGATGCAGGTACGCTTTGCAGGCGTATTCCCCGCTTCATAGCAATGAACCAGAAAATACGAGATCAATGCATTTACGCTCTTACTAGTGCCGGCTCACCCACAATGTTACCGGATTCCAAGGCATGGAAGCGCCTGAAGGAAGAAAATCCAAGCATCATGCACTTCCACGTCGCGCCAGCTTTATGGCTTGCGGATAAATGCGTCAACAGAGGTGTCGAAGGTTTGGTCTTAACCGGGGGCGAGGGCGGGGGGCACCAGAGTTACGAGAAGGTGTCGACACTTGTCTTGTTGCAGCAAGCAATGGATAAATACCCGGACTTTCCAAAAATAGCGTGTGGCGGTTTCGCAAATGGCGCTGGAGTCGCGGCGGGATTGTTACTCGGTGCAGGTGCAATTGCCATGGGTTCTAGGTTTATTGCATCAGAAGAAAGCGAGTTTCACCAGAACTACAAGGATATCGTGCCACCGGCAAAGGCAGTCGACACGGACTTGTATACCGGCGTGTTCGGACCTATCCGGC
>WJJB01000081.1 GCA_014729935.1 Candidatus Bathyarchaeota archaeon
AATAGAAGGAATAGATCGAGACAAGTGCATCAAGTGCTTGGAATGCGTCCGAGAATGTCCATCAGTATTGTTTTCAAAAGATGACAGCGGTACAATTGTTTTTAACGATCCGAACTTGTGGTGCATCTCCTGCGGGCACTGCATCGCGGTGTGTCCCGAGGATGCCATCTTGTTTAGCGATATGGGGGAAGAACCCAGCACGTTCGACGAGATTGGTCATCCTGCATCACTCATCGGGTACGAAAACCTGCTGAAAGTGTTCCAATCAAAGCGTTCCGTCAGGAGGTACAAGGACGAGCAGGTTGCCTTGAAGGATCTCAAGAACATTCTGGAAGCCATCAGGTATTATGCCAGTAGCAGTAACATGCGGTCTCTCAAGTTCCGCCTGATATCAGACAAGGAAACAATCATGGAGTTATCAGATGCAATCATCGAGAACCTTATGGAAAATCCAGCGATGAAATCAACCTATGGTGACAAGATTACGCAGCGGCGGGGACAGGGACGAGATCCCATATTTCATGGTGCCCCACACGTGTTGATCATGTCCTCGGGCTTGGAAATGAACATGGAATTCCTAAATGCGGGAGTCGCTGGCACGTATGGCATGCTTGCCGCGCAATCCCTAGGTGTTGGATCTTGCTGGATCGGCTTGGCTCAAATCGCCATGAACCAGCAGCGAAAGATAAGGAAACTGGCTGGTTCAAGGGGAACGATAAAGGGCGTGATCGTCCTGGGCTATCCTGCCGTGAAATACCACGCCACCGCGCCCAGGCCTTCCTTGAAAGTAAAGGGATTGGACGCGTAGGCAGATTACTCCTCATTTTTCTTTTCAAGTTTCCCCACGACATCAATCGTGATTGTTACTGCTTGATCTAAGGTTTCCCTGTCACATAATTCTGGAGTGTCGAGCTTCGAATGCGTGTAACGCGCCATGCTCTTGGTGACGATATCCGCGGTATCACAACCGTTCAATCGGAATATCCAGCCATCGGTGGTTCCAAGCATGGGAAGCCAGAAGCCGTGAACCTGGATGTCATTCGCCTTCGCGGAATCCTTGATCATTGAATTGAGATAAGAGTTGTAAGGTGCCTTCGGAAAGCCAAAATGCTCTATGAAGGTCACGCCACCTGCAACCATATCATAATTGAACACCGCGGTTGTATTCGGGTCCAGTTCTTGAAGTTCATCATGGTGGCGCTTCCAGAACGCGATGGCACCGCACATGCCATGTTCTTCCGCGCCGGTGATAACGAACCACAAGTTCACTCCACGCTCGGGTTCTTGGGCGTAATGCTCCATTAATTTCAAGAGAATGGCAATGGCAGTAGCATTATCCAAGCTTCCGAGCGATTCCCCCTTGATGGATTTATTATACAGGAGAATGGAAAGCGGTACCACGTCGATGGCAAGCAAGACAATGAGGACAATATCCATCCCGCTGGTGAAATTCGGAGCCACTTCCAGGAGTTTCAAGATACTGGTGATGATCATCAACAATCCCAAGATGATGCTCAACAGGAATCCCAATACATAACTACTCGTGCGTACCAGCGTGGTGACTTTTTGCGATTTCGTGTCATGATGGGCGACGAATAGCACATCGCGAACCTTGGCATCTTGTACTTTTTTCGTGGATGGAAGAAGAGCGTGCATATTGTAGGTTTCTTGCACGTTCCCCATGGTAGCAAACGCATCGATCTTATTTTGTTGTGTGTTCACGGCAATGATCAAGCTTGCGATCAAGGCAGAGATGAAGATGATGGTTACCCAAACAAGGTCTAAAAGGTGAAGCACGACGCCTGTAACGATACCAGAGAATATGATCCCCACTATCACCCGCAATAGGACATTGGTTGAAAACGTGTTCCATTGCGCCATTTCAACAACTGGTTCCAATCCAAAACGCTTATATTGCTCGATCAAGTATTCCTTGCATTTTTCCTCGTTTGCTTTAGTCCCAGAATATCGGGGGTATGATAAATCCGTGATTACTTGCATCATATCTAGTTGATTTTCATGAAAGCTCATGCTCATCTAGACTATGCTTTCGCGGTATGCCTTAAAATAGTTGCAGTCGTGAAAAACTAAAAAAGCACTTGAAAACCACTACCAATCGAGACTTCACAAGACGTGATGCCCCCTGAAGATCGGTTACATTCAAAATGATCCTGAGTTTGGAAGGAAAGAAATGAATTTCCGGCAGGTGCGAGAGCTAACCAAGGGAATTCAGGATGACGTGGCATTGCTGGTACTCCCCGAATTATTTGCAACGGGATATGCCTTCCAATCCATTAAAGAAACCAAAATGATGGCGGAAGATATCAGTGGAGAGACAATACACTTTTTGCAAGACCTGTGTAGGAGCATTGGATGCGTGATTTGCGCCGGCTTTGCAGAAATCGACAGGGACCGGGATCAAATATATAATTCAGCAGTATTGGTCGATGAACACGAGGCACTCGGCGTGTACCGGAAACTGCACCTGTTTAACAAGGAAACCTTGTATTTCTCACCAGGTAACCTGCCCCTTGCCGTGCACACCATCGGAGGCATGAAGGTGGGAATGATGATTTGCTTCGATTGGATATATCCAGAGGTCGCACGCACCTTGGCACTCCTCGATGCGGATATCATCGCTCACCCGGCTAATCTCGTCTTGCCGTACTGCCAAGATGCCATGATCACCCGGTGCTTGGAGAATCACGTGTTCGCCATCACCGCGAATCGCGTGGGTAGGGAAACCCGGGGAATGGATAACTTCATTTTCACCGGGCAAAGTCAAGTGACGTCATTCGATGGAACCGTGCTGGCAAGAGCGCCAGCTGGTGCCCCGGTCGTGAAAATTGTTGAAATAAACCAGAAGGACGCGAGGAACAAGAAAATCAATGAATTCAATGATCTGATAGCCGGAAGAAGACCGAGCATGTACAGGACGCGATGATGAGCTATGGAACCCATCAAGATCTCCACGAGTGACACCAAATCCTATCACGATGTACTCCTAGAACGTTTGCTCGATGATGGCACGGGGGACGAGAAAAAATGCACGCTGGAAGCCCAGGGACGTTTAATTAATACCCTTGTGGAAGTTGTGACATTATTCGTTGCCGATCATCCCTCTATCATCACCATAGCCAACATCCGCATCGGAACCATCAAGGTGATTAAAGTGCAAGGAAGCAAGGCGAAAAACACTTCTTGGATGCGCATCATCTTGGTCCGGGAACCAGGCATGGTTTCTTCACCATCCATTTGAAAGAAAAAAATACAGTGATGCCATGAATTCAGCGGAAGCCTTGAGACGAGAAATATATCTCAATAGGATACCATTTGGAATTAAAACGCTAGATTCCATGACGGGGGGTCTCCCGCTCGGTAAAATACTGGTTGTAAACGGAGGGCGTTCGGCCGGGCGCAAGACCCTTGCATCCCAGTTAATCATTTCAAATTATCATGATCGGAAATCAGATTCGATTCTGATTCAAACCCAAGCTGCATCCCAATATTCTTTTGGACGCATTAAACAGATTAATTGCACGTTGCACTCAGATACAACTGATGTTTTGTCTCATACACCACCGAAGACGGGAAGAAAGTGTTCGAGGCGTGGCGATTGGTGCGACCCCGGGTGCCGTTGAAAGTATCAAGGGCACGCGATGAACGTGAAGAAGGCGAAGAAGGAAAAATGAAACTAGGAGACTGGGTGAAGTTTTTCAATCGCATGGACGTGTTGATGTCGATTGAAGGCAAGAAATGCAAGTGTAACGTGGACGATCCGTATTCGTTGACCGTTCAAGTCGTCAAGGAACTCAGGTTTGATATCGATCACGTCATCAAGAGATTAAAGGAAACGGGAGGATATTGCGATTGCGAAACGATGTTCAATAGTTTCGAAGAGATATTGAACACGCAAAATGACAATAATTAAACAGATTTAGAGGAATATAAGAAAATGAGCAGTGGAAGCACACCTTCATCAACAACATCGCCCCTATTCGTCAAGGCAAAGTTGACACGGGAGCAGAGAAACTTGTTGTATTATTTCGCATCGGTAATGCGTCCACTCACGTTTCAAAACATATCTCAAGACATCAAGTACTTTGACACCGCCACCACCAATGCAATGATACAAACCGTAATTGATGCACTCGAGGCAAGTGGATACGTGAAAAAGGCGACGGAGAAAGGTGCAGAATACTGGCTACTTGATTATACTGATACAGCACTCGAAATCATCAGATACTATCAATTCAACCAACACATGATACCAGTCCCGATCACGTTCAACATATACAACAATGACATAACTAAAGCGCGTTTGAAATCTTCATCGCGCGATTATCGGAATGTAAACTACCCCTCCCTAACTAACTAAAGGGAGGGGCTTTCCCTTGACGGGAGAGCCCGAGGTTACCAGACCAAGCCGGTAGAAATACCGGCTACGATGGATCGGTCACGACACCCCCGAATGCCGCACCAGTTCGGGGCTCTGTCGCCGGCAGTTAAAAACCCCAAAGGGTTGCGGGCGGTGCTGCCGGCACGACAAGCCCTTCCATCATCGTCGAGGTGAGGTCGGATTCCGTGTTTGGTTACAGAACACGGATACGCGCTACCCCCGCTCCCGGGCGGGGAGGATATGCTCGAAAGAGCCTAAAAAACAACGGAAAATGGTAAAAACAGGATGGTATTCGTCTTGAACGTGGACGGCGCTCCCTTGATGCCGTGCCAAGCGGTCGTTGCCCGACTCTTGTTGAAATCGGGCGACGCGACGGTGGTTCGGGTAACCCCGTTCACGATCAAGCTCGCGAGGGAACCAGAAACGATGCACGTCGAGGAATTAACGCTCGGCGTGGATGCTGGAAGCCGCAAGGGTGGATTCGGTGTTACCGATGCCGATGGAAACGTGTTTTACGCCAGCGAGGTGGAACTGCGGCAAGACATCACGAAGAAGATGGATCGACGTCGGAAGTACCGCCGTTCGAGGCGCGGTCGCAAGTGCCGCTACCGTGAACCACGGTTCTTGAACCGCGGGAACTCCATCAAGGCGGGACGACTGCCGCCGACGCTACGCTCCAAGATCGATGCCCACGCCCGAGAGATCGAGTGCATCAAGAAATTGCTACCGATCGCGGGCGTCGTGATCGAGGCCGGCACGTTCGACCCGCACGCCTTGGCGAACCCCGATGTTCTAAACGACCCGGTCTTGTACCAGCGCGGGCTTCAATACGGGTTCAACAACACCAAGGCTTACGTGCTCCATCGAGACGATTACACGTGCCAGCACTGCAAGGGGCGGTCTGGCGATTCCAAGTTGCACTGCCACCACGTCGCTTGGAAGTCAAACGGCGGTTCCGACCGCCCCGATAACTTGCTGGTGCTGTGCGAGACGTGCCATCTCGGCGTGCACGACGCTTCCATCGAGTTGAATGCTCGCGGGAAACGGAAGGGTTCATTGCACCACGCCACCCACCAGAACGTCATCAACAAGCGGTTGCTCGAACGGTATCCCGACGCGTCCGAGACGTTCGGCTACATCACCAAGACGCACCGCGAGCACCTTGGGCTGCCGAAGACGCATTACAACGATGCTATCG
>WJJB01000082.1 GCA_014729935.1 Candidatus Bathyarchaeota archaeon
AAATACCTGGCACAAGACGGGCTCGCCCGGGTGATTTCGGGCGTTTATTCCAGGATTAAGCGGCAGGTGTTCATGCTATTGGAATCTTCTCAAATCGATGCGATGATGGCGATTCCCAGAACGATGTTCACGATGAGCATGCCCACCCACGCCCTTCCTTCCCACACGTGAACCTTTCGGATTTTTTTTTTGTCCTTTTCCATCTTGATAAACCCGAAAAACCCTATCCACGCGTGTGCGAGGCTGAAATTGAATCCAGAAACTATTACACCAACCAGCGTGATGCCAACAGCCGCCGGTGCTAGGATCTTGTGACCCTTGAAGCTCCAAGATAGCTCTTTCCTGAACACCGTCGTCACTAGAATGGATGCTATCAATAGTGAAACGCCTGAAATAACCATGATGATATGCAAAGTGATATTCGCCATACCAACGTAACCAGCAAACGTGTATATGAAGATTGGTGTTGCCCGGTGAAACGAAAATCATAAGTTTAGTTTATATCGAATAGCACCATGAATACAAATATGGGAGAACTAGATGACATTGAACGCAATATGGACTACATGAGACGTGAGATTGAGCAAGTGAATAATAATCTGGAGAAAATTTCACGAGCTTTACACGATTTGGTCTCTGCCGTGAAAGATTTACAATAATTCCTGCTGTAAAAAGACCCAGATCGAGTGGGCACTTCTCTCGAGTGGCATGATCGATGTTTTACCGGTACCGTGCTTCTTAGAATCGATTCAAGGCAAGTCGAACCAGTGACCTTCACGCCACCCGGAAAGATATATAATCATCGTGATGCATTACTAGATACTAGGAACTGGAATCACACCATATTGATGATGCATCATGGTTAAATTCATTGGACTGGACCTTGGGACCAGCACCCTCAAGGTTTCAACAGACAACATGGCGAAGCTTTTCAAGATCCCGTCCATCATTGGTGACGTGAACGAGGGATGGACAGGCATGGCTATGGATAAAAGCTGGATTAATAATCTCATTCTTGAGCAAGGTGGAAGGGAATATTTCGTGGGGGAGCTAGCAAGAACCCAATCGGAAATCAAGCGGCCTATAGCCAGCGAGGGTAAGATGAAAAGTGCTGAAGAGGCTTTCATTGCCATTAAATCGGCTCTTTCACTGGTTGCAGAGGATGGGGATGAATACATTCTATGTGCCGGCGTCCCCGTTGCCACACCTCAAGGTGAAATGAAGGAACTTTCCAGATTGTTAAAAGGAGATCACGAGATCAAGATTCGGAACGATGCGACCAGTGAGAAAAAGGATTTATCCGTATCAGCGAAGAAATGCCTCGTTATCCCAGAACCGTATGGCACGTATTACAAAACACTGAAAGATCGAGGCGAGGAATCAGCCATTGATGCGGTCATGATTGATATCGGTCACGGTTCCACCGACTTTCTAAGCATGTACCAGGGGCACCCGATGCGCACTGCCAGTGGTTCATTGAACGAGGCGGTAGATACGCTCACTAGCAGGATAGCCAAGAAGTTGCAGGATCAAACCGGTCGCATCATCCGCCCGTTTGACCTGATGAAATCGATCGAGCTTGGCAGGGATGACGTGATGCTAGGTGGCGAGAGATTCAGCATCAAGGAGGTCAAGGAATATTACGCAGAGCAGATCGCTCGAATCATGGTGGATGAGACCGAACGGTTAATTAGCACCCTTCCTCCTGATGCATATGTTGAATTATATATATGCTGCGGCGGTGGTGCTTACACGTTTGGCGAATTCATCAGGAATGCCCTGGCTGAGATGAAGATGATCGCCAATCCAGAAGAGTGCGTCATCCCGGAAGATCCCGTGATGTCCAACGCCATGGGATTCGAGCTCGTTGCTCAATCCAGGATCGAGTAAAAACAGCTTCTTTCCTTTCAACATCCTTCTTTTTATCTTCTTGGTGGGAATGCCATTCTCCTGCACGGTGGTTAAAGGCGTTTTGGTTCAATTCACGGTCACGATGATTTATGATATGAATTAATATACCTTGGTTTCGGCATACCATACCAAGGAGCCATGTTTCTCTTGGCGAGAGCACGGAAATGGAGCGAGGATCATCCTCTTCCATGGCAACCTATATCGTGGAAAACATCGCTCAAGACCGTGGACCATGAACCGGGAGAGAAGATTAACCAAGAACAAGAGAGGAGATAATCATGCCTATTAGTAAAGCAACATTATCGAAAATTATTGCAGTAGTGTCAGTTGTGGGAGTAGCCTCGGCGGGCATCATCATCGGGGCGATATTCTCGAGTCAAGGACCACGAGAGAACGTGGTAACCAGCGTTACCATTTCCGAAATAAAATACCGCTCGACCCTACCACAACCCATCGACGAGCAATTCATGGAAATATACGTGCACGAAGACGTGCAGGAAGCAAGGTTTTCCAAATGGAGCGTGGAGATTTATGGGGCATCAATTGGTCAGTTGAAAATGGATTTACCAGCGATCGATAACGTGAGCGAGTTTTGGCATCTTACCTTAAAGGGTACCAATGGGACCTTGGAACGTGACATTGAAAACCGGTCGATAACCATACACTTGAACTTGACTGGATCCATCTTCCTTGATCTGGTTAGTGGTCAGGTACGCATGATCCGAGGGGTAAATGTCGTTGATGCTGTTGGTTACGCTGGTGGTTCGGGAATGGTTCCAGGTTGGCCCGCGGTTGATGGCGGTAAAATGGTGAATAACGATTCTCATTCGTTGAACATTTGGGGGCCCGACGTGGATAATTCCAGCAATTGGTATTCAGATATGCCAACACCGGGTGGATTCAATAACTTGCATCACATCGTTGAGGATTGGGTGGGTAATGGTACCTCCGATAACATCACGATCACCATGTACAATGGTTTCATCAACGCAAATATGAATTACACGCAAATGTTTTATCCCATGCTTCCACCGGTTGGCCCTGGCATTCCGATGCCAGAGTTGGTATCGGTTGATAATCATCCCACTAGCGGGATTAGCACATCTGATGTCAAGGAATACGTGAGTTTCACCATGCGCATGATAGGTGAAGCCGGGCTGTTTCCAAATGGCCCCCAGGTTAACGATAACGGCTCGGTCGAGATTCACATTGGCAAGAGTGATGATTTCAACTCATCATCGGGAATTACCCATGCAGATGGAAAGGTATACATAACGGTTGGTAATGCAATCCGGAGCGCCGATCCCGTCCTGCGGCAACGCGGTAAATATGATGTCAAGTACACCATCGAGCATGAAATCATCCACGTGTTCCAGATGGAAAACTCCAGTGGATTTAGGGCTGTTCAAGATCCCAACAATAATGCATGGACTGAAGGGGAAGCAGTGTACTGGGGGCAGAAATCAGCTGCAGCTAATTTTGGAATCTCGGTGGCAGAATTGAATGACGAAATGAGTCAAATTCAAAACAACAAGGACCAACCAAACACGCCACCGCAAAATTGGGAGGATCATGGCAATAATACCAACATCCCGTGGTGGGGCAATGGGGATAGCAAGGGCATGACGACCTGGCTTCCAAATTTCGATTTCTACCAGCTTGGTGCCTTGATGGTCAAGTTCATCATCGAGAGATTTGGCAATGAAACCTATAAGAACATCACGAACTCGTTACGAAACAAGGATGGCGGGGGAACCCAACCTGGTGAAAAGCAGATCAGGGATGCCTTGGCAGAAAACTGTGGCATGTCATTCGAGGCGTTACTCATGCAATTCTACCTGTGGCGCTGTACCGGTGAGGCAGAAAGTGCGAATAGTGTTTCTGAAGCCACGGTAACCGATTCCTTCAATTACACGGGATCGGGCATCGCAATGAGCACCACTTATGTTGCACCACTCGGTGCGGCTTATGAAACCATCAATGTTACCAATCCAGCGGATCCGCCGTTCGGAATCAATATTACCGCCAACCCCAATAATAATACCCATGGAAATTACTCTGTGGGTGTGGTCTCCACCCTCAGGAACGGTACCAAGGTTACGTCAACCTTCACCATCGAGGAAAATGCCTCCGTGGTCATCCCGATTGACCCACTCAACGTCGGGTTCGTTGAAATAATCAAGATGAATCTCAACGATACCCATGTCACGGAAGTTGGCTTGGAGATCATTGTAATGGGCGTGCAAGCACCCTCGATACCCCCCCATCAACCCCCCCCAGACATCCATCCCACCATGAGCACGAGTTCGGTGATCTGTGACGGCTACAGGGGAACGGAATATGATGGATATTTCTGCATCATGGATACTTCCTCGACAATACCACAGCCATATATCACCCCCGGACTGTATAATATCACATTCTTAGACGTGTTTACCGATCTGGTGATCTCGGATAACCTTACCAGTGATATGCACGTGCGATTTTGGAAATACAACATTGACTCAGACATGTATTACGACGAAACCGCATGGCAGGATACCAGCATCCCGATTTCGGTGGAATTGGATATTTTACCAGGTGATATATCAGCTTCACCTCCTGGAGTATTCGTCGTTGCTGAATTCAGGGATTTTAATCCCGCGCACACGTTAACATTCTTCCAGTTCACCTTTGATGCAGTCTTCGGGTAATTGATTCGGGATTCCATTTCTTCCTTTTCCTTTTTCCCACATGCTCCTTGCCATTTCTCGTGTTTTCATGTTTCTTGACGGTTCTCAGTGGTAGTTTCGAGCGTCACCATGGGAATGCCCTTCGTCTTGAGAATGGAGTGATTGACCATTCCTTGCCAAGTGCGTCCAAGCATGAACGGCAAGCAGCATATTTTTATGGCGTAATATAAAGTGCTAGTCGAGTTAAATAACAAGGTGCATTTCATGAAGGAATTATATCAAACAGCAGATTGGAAGAAGGAAAAACACGTTCCCGTGATCACGATTAGTGATCAAATAAAAAAGGATGTTCCAGTGAGCGTCAAAGTAGAAATTGGTAAGGAAATAGCACATCCCAATACCAGCGAGCATTACATAGGATGGATAGAACTTCTCTTCCTGCCAGAAGGTGAGAAATTCCCCTATATGGTCGGACATGTCAGTTTCGAAGCACATGGGGCTTCAACGGAGGGCCCGAATACCAGCATGGTGTACAGTGAACCAAGTACCTCATTCCTGCTGAAAACAGGAAAGCCTGGGAAACTCTTGGCAAACTCCTATTGCAATATCCATGGCTTGTGGGCTTCAGAAAAAGACATCAAGGTTGCTTGAAATGGACGAACCGATTGCAATTCTTGCTGCGAACGGATACGAGGACTTGGAACTTCAATACCCTCGGCTTCGCTTGATTGAACAAGGGTATTCGGTATCTGTTATTGGATTGGACAATTCAACCATCGTGGGAAAACACGGGTATCCACAAGAACCGGATTTGACGATAGATGATGCCGATCCCAAAAAATACCTTGGTGTAATTATTCCAGGAGGTGTTGCCAATCCAGATCACCTTCGTAGAAATCCAAAGGTAATCGCGTTCGTTGCAAAAATCTTCCATGATGGAAA
>WJJB01000010.1 GCA_014729935.1 Candidatus Bathyarchaeota archaeon
CATGACGGTGCGAAATCCATGATGATGCTGCTACGTGCCTGGTTATACAACGCGTGGTTGATGTTTCGGGGTCGAAATTGTTGGGATACAAGGAAGAAAGAGTTTTGCTACACGATGGAGCAGGAACTCTTGATATCCCTAGCTTTTGTGGCAGCTTGAAATGGGAAGCGAGATATTAGTCGGAGCCGGATTACAATGTGGTCGATGATAATTATCAAGTTCCCCCGATACTGCTAAAGGGGCGGGTTTTCTCTCGCAAGACAGATAAACATGCCTGATGACGTCACGGGATGGTAATGGGATAATTCCTGAATTTCTTGTATGTTGCCATCATGGTTTCCACATTTTCCAAGGTGCACGAGTCGGTGAGATCGGTGCACGGGCTGAACATGTATCCACCACCGGGTGCACCAACACGCAAGCAGTCCTTCACAGCCTCGATAACCTCATGCCGTGAACCATACGGGAGTAACCTGGAGCAATCAATATTTCCAATGAAGGAGAGCCGGTCCCCGTAAGTCTGCTTGATTTCAGCGAGATTATTTCCCGCAACAGGTTCGATGCTTTGATGTGCATCCAATCCCGCATCGATTAGCAGGTTATAATAGGGCTCCACCTTGCCATCACTGTGGAAGATCACTAGCTTTCCAGCGTCATGAGCCATTTTTATCACCTTGGAGAAATGAGGGATAATGAATTTCTCGTACATGCGTGGTGATAGGATGGGTCGACCCTTGTAAGCACAGTCATCGGGAATGATGATAACGGGAGCATCCGTTTTGCACAGGAAACGCATTTTTTCATATGGGACTTTCATGATGGTCTTGCATATCTTTTCCAAGAATTCCGGTGACCGGTAAGCATACCTGCCGATGGCATCGATTCCAATCTTGGCTATTAGTGGTTCCATCAACAAGCCGGTGCTTGGAATGATGAGGAAATCATGTTCAAATCCCATATGCAACGCCTCGTTCACGTGATCGATCCTTTCAGGAGGAATCGGTTCGATTTCGTAATCCTCGTGCCACGCCTCCCAGGTCTCTCTCTCTTTTAATAACCCATCAACAAAGTAATTGTACGAGTAACCTGATAGCATTCCCCTGTTCATCAGGGAGCCATTATTATTGACGAAATAGTTCTGATTCCGTACGGACCATCTTTCTTGAAATTCATCCAAGAGCTTGTCATGTTTTTCCCCGTAGTGTATTTCCGGGGATGGCGTTCCATACCAGCTGGAATCGAAACCGAGTTTCTTGTGTATCACGATGTTTTTTCCCGGCAAGAGCACGATCTCCTCGTCTGCCAGGTCATCGCCATACCGCTCGTCAAAGGTGCGCTCGAATTTGCGCATGATACCTTGCACGAAGGAATACACTCGATCGGGTTCTCCCTCGCGCCGCAAGGACATGGTGATACCTTCTACAACATCCATGAGCCATAATACACGTTCAATTCAAAAAAACATTGTGATGCAATGCATCCATCGTGTTCAGAGTGATGCTTGCTTATCATGCTGATTCAAGACATGCTATCGTTCAAGATCAAGGCACCTTACCGTTGCACCCTTCCCGATGCATCTCCACGAGCGAGCCGGTTCACCTCATCCACCGAAACACGATTGCAATCCCCCGGGATGGTGTGTTTCAATGCTGACGCCGCAACGGCAAATTCCAAGGCTTCTTGAAGAGGCATTTCCGTGCACAACCCGTAGATGAAACCCCCGCAGAAAGAATCGCCTCCCCCTACTCGGTCCACGATATCGGTAAGCCTGTACTTACGCGAGAATCTTACCTTGTTTTCATCCCTGGAATAACACATTGCAGACCAATTATTGTGATCTGCCGAGATGCTCTCTCGCAGGGTAATCGCAATGGTATCCACGTTTTCATGTGTCTCCAGAACCTTCACCGCAAGATGCTTGTATTTCTCCCGGGATAATTCCACGCTACCGATTTCTTGATCCAATTCCATGCCGAGTGATAACTGGATGTCCTCCTCGTTGGCAATCACCACATCAATCCACGGCATGAGATCTCCCATGGTTTCTGGAGCGGTCTTGCCGTATTTCCAGAGTTTCTTGCGGTAATTGAGATCGCAGGACACGGTAAGATTTCGTTCTTTTGCCTCCTTCATGGCGCGTGCAGATACCTCAGCAGCCGAGGCGGAGAGTGCAGGAGTGATGCCAGTCACGTGGAACCAATCAGCACTCTCGAAGATGCCATCCCAGTTGAAATCCCCAGGATCTGCCTCAGAGATGGCACTATGGGCACGATCGTAAATAACTTTAGAGGGCCGGGGCCCCGCTCCCGCTTCGAGAAAGTAAATACCTGAACGATTTCCCTGTCGCAGGATCATGGAAGTATCTACATTCATGGATCGCAAGAAATTGATAATGCTATCTCCCACCTGATTTTCCGGGAGCGCAGTGACGAATCTTGCATTCAAGCCGTAGTTTGCCAGTGAAATCGCAACGTTAGCTTCACCCCCGCCGAATGTGGCTTCCAAGATCGGTGATTGGAATAATCGCTCATGTCCAGGTGCTTTCAACCTTACCATTATCTCGCCCAGGGTAACGACTCGCTTTCCTCCCTTTCCTGATTTCATGTATTTGCTCACGCTCCTTGATTCAATCGCTTGTTCACTTCTTTATCGATTCCTTCACGATCTCGGATGCTTTACCTGCAATCCTTGTAATTTCTGCAAAATCGAGGTCTTGTAACAGCTGCCTGGGGGCGAGAAAGCTCCCACCCACGCCGATGACGTTGGACATTCCCAGGTACATTTCCAAGTTTTCCATATTCACGCCACCCGTGGGGATGAAGGATAAATCAGGATACGGTCCCTTCACCGCTTTCAACCATCTCGCGCCGCCGGAAACCTCCGCGGGGAAGAATTTCAATATTTCCAAGCCGCGTGTCATGGCATGTTCGATACCCAATGTGGAATCCACACCTGGGTAGAACGGGATGCCAGTATCCTTGGCAAGTTGCATGATGTCCCCATTGAAACCTGGTGAGACCATGAACTCGGCACCAGCATTGATTGCATCTAATACTTGTTGCTTTGTTCTCACGGTTCCAGCCCCGTAGTGAATGGATATACCCGCGTCTTGCAATGCTTTCAAGGCACGTGCTGCTCCTGCAGTTCGGAAGGTGATCTCAATGAATTCTACACCCCCATCCAATAGGGCATTCGCCAAGGGCACGGCCAAGTTTGGGTCCTCCAAGGCGATCACGGCTATCAATTTTGATCTTGAAAGATCCTTCACCAATTCATCGATCATGTTGTCCCCCTTGCTTTGTTTTCACGAGTGCATCTTGGAAGACTTCAGGGGGCAAGATGATGATCACGGCAGTTGCCCTGGTGCAAGTCTTCCCCGTGGAGTCCATGCCATCATGGATGGATGCGCTTGCATCGACGATGATCTTGTCCCCTTTCTTGGTTGAATCGACAACCCGCCCCTCCACGAATATGGGTGATTCAACAAGCACGGGTTGCTTGAATTCGATATTCATGCTCTTGGTCACCCCGAATCGATTCTCCACCCTATACGTTGCTAATGCCATTGCCTCATCCAAGATCGTCGCGAGAATGCCCCCATGGGCATATGCGGGAAAACCACAATGTTCCTTGCTAACAATGTACCGGGTGATGACACGCCGGGGATCCTCCTCTCGCTCGTGAAACTGTATACCAAGGCTCGAGGGGTTGCCCTTCGCGCAGGCAAAACAATAATGTTCCACACCTGCCCTTTCCATCTCGGAATAATCCCGTTCCACTGGAGTCCATCCTTCCGTTCCCAAGTCATCCATGTCCACGCGCGTCATTCTACACGGCATTACAAGCTTGACTTTGGGAATAAACCTTCTGGTTCCATGGAGGTACAATGGGACGCTAAGCAAATTGATCATTCAATGATCCGGTTGCAATGCTACTTCAAGAATCGAGATTACTTCACGTGCAAGCTCTTCATTGGTGCCGTTATATACCAAAATGGTTTTCCTGTTCATTAGCTCCACCCACACTATCCGCCCC
>WJJB01000083.1 GCA_014729935.1 Candidatus Bathyarchaeota archaeon
GGGGTGGCTTGCAAATCAACAATATTCTTGAAGCGCAAGGAAAGGAACCCAAGTATCTGGTCTCGCAATCTGGAATGAAATCCCGGCATACCGACGAGGAAACCCTAGACGCGGCAATCATGGCACTTGGCGGTCTTGTCAACAAGAAGATGGTTGCAGGTTTGCAAGCAAGCGGGGTGAATGCGTTTGGGTTGACTGGCGTGGATGGCAAGATCTTGGTCGCCCGACGCAAAAAAAAACTGATCACCATCGATCCCGAAACAAGCAAGCGCATCGTGGTCCGTAATGATTACAGTGGCAAGATAGACCCGGGAAAGGTGAAAGGTAAAATCATCGAAGGACTCTTGGATGCTGGGTTGGTTCCCGTCATCGGAGCACTAGCCACCAGTGCGGAAGACGAGATATTGAATACAGACGGTGATAGGGCAGCATCATGCACTTGCAATGCCATCAAGGGGGACTTGCTCGTGAGCGTGACAGATGTGGCCGGGGTACTTGCATCCCTCGATGATGAAAAAGCAATATCTACCTTGACCGAAGGAATGCTTGACTCAATGATGGAAAAGGTGCGCGGGGGCATGCGTAAAAAGATATTCGCGGTCAAGGAAGCCCTCGAACTTGGCATTTCCAAGATCATTATCACTAGTGGGCTCGTTGAAGCCGGTGTTAGCCGTGCCATCGCAGGAGATATCGGAACAACAATAACTCCATGAGCAATTATTGGGATCTCGATATGGAAGATCGTGATTCCGGCTTGAACTGGAGATGCTATTGATGGGAAGACAACTAACCATTGACGAGGAATTGGATTTCCTGCGTGCTGCCATCAAGATAGAAGCACCCTCTTGGAAGGAAAAGGAGGTGGTAGCATTGCTGGATACAATATTTGAAGGAACACCTGCACGCATTTCGATAGATGATGTTGGGAATTTCATTGCCACATCAGGTTCAGGGAACCCAATAATTTTACTGTCCTCGCACATGGATACGATTGATCAACCCCTACCCTTCAAGGAAGATGGTGATTGGATTACTGGGCGTGGCGCCGTGGATTGCAGGCCTTCGTTGCTGGCCATGGCGTTGGCAACAAGAAGGATGATCACCAAGGGACATCCCGGAACAATCATTTTTTCTGGTATTGTAGCCGAAGAAGTGAGCACGGCTGGCATCGAGCACTTCTTGAATGATTCACTCAAGCCAAGCTGTGCTATCTTCGGAGAACCTACAGCTCTCAAGATATGCATAGCCTACAAGGGACGTGCTTGGTTCGAAATATCCGTGCTTGCGAAACCTGGCCACGTGGCAGCAGCATGGATCCACGTGAATGGCATCGATGTAATGCACGAGCTCAAGGAGAAAATAGCCTATAATTTGGCAGAACTAATCAAGCACAAGAAATTATCGCCGTTTTACACCCCCCGGGCAATTCTCACCACCATGGAAACGGATAACATTCCCAACATGTTGCCAAGGAAAGTGCGCGCCGATTTGGACATCCGGTTCCCCCCAACTATTCCAAAAGAAACAATCGGCAGCATCGTTGAAATTGCCAGGAAGGAAATCGAGGCAAAGCACCGGGTGCGTGATGACACACTATCCATCGAGACTAGAACGATGAGCCTGATCAACGGCGTCAGAGTGAGTACCAAGAGTCGATTATGCAAAGACTTGACAGCGGCAATTGAAAAGGTAACGAAGCAGAAATCTATTCTAGTAAAAAAAACTGGCACCACGTTCATGAATCACATTGCCGAGTATCATGACATCCCAATTGTCACGTTTGGTCCAGGAGATCCCGCCCTCGAGCATGGCGATGCTGAAAGAATCTCGAAATCTAAATTCCTTCAAGCAGTGCTGATCTTGGAAAATTTCCTCGAGAATCGATTGAGGGACCTTTAGCATGAGGGGGATTTGTTCTCATTGTTATTATCATCCCGTGTCATTATTGCGGTAACAAGATCTTCAAGGCTTTCCAGATCCTTTATCGAGGACACGCGGGCTCTAAATATTCGAGCATTGCGAGCACCTCGTGAAAAATATAGGAGCCATCGCTTTCGCTCGTGAAGGGATAGGAAATGATCCACACGCGTGGCGCTATATTTTTCCAGGAACCCAAATAAGTCTTCATACAATCCCAGCTTGATTGCTAGATCTACCTCCAGACTAGAAGGTGCACTTCCCGTTGCATCGAATACCTTGGGGTCGGCAATCGCCGCCCGACCAATCATGAAAGCATCGGCATGGCTGCTTTTTACTAACTCGTTCCCTTGCAATGCATGCTTGATATCCCCATTACCGATGAGAGGAATCGAACTGAAATCATGAATCTCCTTAATGATGTCCCACCGTGCAACACCTGAATAACCTTGTTTTCTTGTTCTCCCATGGATGGACATCCAATCGATCCCCGATCCTTCCAAGGACTTGCAGAATGCCTTGGATCTTCCCACGTCCGGATTCCTGCCTCCGAGCAACCTGATCTTGATGGAAAAGGGAAAGGGAGAATATCGTTCAAGGGTGGTGATCATGCCATCCCTCTTTTCAGGAGCATCAAGCATGTACGCGCCTGCACTCGATTTCGAGAGCTTGGAGCTCGGGCATCCCAGATTAAGATTAATGCCATCCAAATCGTAAGATGCAAGATGATCCATTGCAATCCTTGCTTGATCTTGATTCGTGCCTATAACTTGCACGATAAGCGGTCTAAATGAAAAGCCACCTGGAGCATTGAACAAGAGACCAAGTTGGTTATCAATGAACGAGGGATCGTGCGTGATTCCCTCCATAAATATCATTGGAAGTACCAAGACATCACATCCATGCTTCTTGCACTGGTGCAAGAAACCAGGATTTTCCGTGATGCCCACCATCGGTGCAAGAAACGATCGCCAACTTTCATGCATTGATTAAAAACACCGTGCTTGAAAATCAAGGAGGAAATATCAAGGTATTGCCATCCTCTCATCACGTGATTATTTCTTAGAAGCTTTACATGGGATTCTCCGACATTGTAAAAGGCATTAATATAAACACGGGAGGTCGGGGTACACTTGTACTAAATCCTTGCGAATGCAACTGAATTATCCCTTATCACTTGGAGGAAAAAGCCGTCATGGAAAAGAAGAAAACTGTCATTTCGCTAATATTGGTGTCGAGCCTTGCAATACTGGTGCTAGGTACATATTGGTTGGTAACCATCAATGGTCCCGATCAAGGCAATGGATATGGTGATAAGGAGTACATGATTGAAAATGCTTTTCCAAATCTATCATTCAACCAACCAGTCGGATTGAAGGATAGCGATGATGGTTCGGGCAATTTATTCGTTATTGAACTTGACGGGCGCGTCTGGCGAATCGGGAACGAGAGTACCACTAGTATGAAGGAATTATTCTTGGATATATCCGAAAATATTACCGGGACTGGTGAGGGGGGTCTCCTTGGTTTCGCGTTCCATCCCGACTTTCATGTGAATGGTCTTTTTTACGTTTCCTACACTTTGAAACCAAGTGGTAACACGAGAATTTCTCAATTTTCCATGAATGAAACTAATCCCGATATTGTTAACCTGTCTTCAGAAGAGATTATCTTGGATGTCGTGCAACCTTTCTCAAATCATAATGGGGGAGACATTACCTTCGGACCTGATGACTTCTTGTACATATCCCTTGGTGA
>WJJB01000003.1 GCA_014729935.1 Candidatus Bathyarchaeota archaeon
GATAAATGTGAAATTATTTGGGCGAGCGATATCGTAAAAGATCCCGCGTACTGGGAGAAAGTCATCAATATTGCAAAGAATACAACCATTGCGCGGGCAACCAGGTGCTTGACAATCATGGGGCGCAATGAAGATGAAGCCATGGAAACAGCTCAATTATTTTACCCCATGATGCAAGTTGCAGATATCTTCCATCTCAACGTGAATGTATGCCAGCTTGGTATGGATCAAAGGAAAGCTAACATGCTTGCGAGGGAAGTGGGTGAAAAAATCGGGTATTGGAAGCCATCCGCGGTGCACCACCACATCATGGCGGGATTGAAAGGACCCTCGCGCATGGACGTGGAAGGAAAGTCATCAACTGGAAACGAATTTGAAGACAAGATGTCGAAAAGCAAGAAAGGTAGTGCCATCTTCATCCACGATCCACCGGACGTCGTTCGCAAGAAAATAAAGGATGCCCATTGCGTTGCAGGGGAAGTGAAGAATAATCCCATCTTGGAAATAGCGAAATACATCATTTTCAGGCGAATGGATGTCTTGGAGATCAAGCGAAAGCCAAAATTCGGTGGAGACGTGCAATACGAGAATTACGAGGAACTGGAAGAAGCATTCCTGCATCCCAAGGCATCGAAGGGAATTCACCCCCTGGACTTGAAGTTCGGCATAGCAGATGCGCTAAATGAGTTGTTGGCACCTGTACAAGAATTTTTCGACAAGCACGAAGAATACATGGAAGTATTCGATGAGGAAAAGGTCACCAGGTAGGATCATACCAGGTTTTTCAATATTATGCAGGTCTCGACATTATTGATCCCTTCAAACGCCTCCCTGCTTAATTTCTCCTTGATGAACTCCTCCAGCTCGTCCATATCCTCCAAGGACACCTTGAGCCAGAGACCACATTTACCTGCCAAGTAATACGCGCACTCGACTTCATCAAGTTTCTTAATTTCCTTCATTATTCGCTTTTGTTCAGATAATTTCATTTCGAGCCGGACAACGGCTTGCAAGGTTTTCCCGAGTTTCTCCTTATCCACCTCGAGAGTAAATCGCTTTATCACGCCTCGTTTAACGAGATCCTTGACTCGCCTTCGGACAGTAACATCCGTCATGCCGATTACATCGGCTATTTCTTGGAAACTACGCCTCGCGTCCTCCGTGAGCATGTCGAGAATCTTCAAATCAATTTCATCCACTTGCTTCATCCAAGTTTCCTCTTTGTATCTGCTTTATTTGAAAAACCACGAGTTTTATTTGAAATTTATGCATTTTACACGACCACAAGAGGGCTCATGGAGCCAACTTGAAAAAAAGATCCCTTGTAATAGCTGATCACAAACATATCACGCATTCATCTAAAAAAAATGTTAGGTGATGCTGGGCAATGGCTAGCCCAGGATTGGTTCCTTGTTTTTTTTCGTGGACCAATCCCCTGCATCGGGGTTACATGAAACTTCTAATCATCCAATTCATCCAGCACATCAAGCAATACTTGATTCTCAGGAATGTCTGACATGGATTCACCGAAATATGCATAGCGTATGATACCTTTTTTATCCACGATGATAATTGCTGGCATGCGCCCTAGCTTGGTAATGATGACTTCTTGATTGAGTTCCTTAACCACCTTTTTCTTCTTATCAAAGAAAATTGGGATCTGACATTCATCACATGTTGATTCAAGCTTTTTCGCACCCTTTTCGTTATCGCTCAAGATTGGGAAGATTATCGAATCCCTCTCGTCGAACATATCCTTGTCCTCATTCAGTGCTGCAATGTGCTTGCGGCAATAGGGTCAATACTTACTGCGGAGGAGAACGATGACCACCCTTTTTTCACCGCGGTATTTGGCAATGCTTTCCAAATCCCCACGTGAATTCGGTAACTCGAAGTCATCAATTCTGGTTCCAACCATGCTAAACTTATCCTTCATCATGAGTCACCACCATGAACAGGTTCAGGCACGGGTGTCCTGAGGATGATGCAATTAAAAACCTATCGAGTCATGTCCATGGAATTCCCTCGGTACTTGGCTATGGGAAAACGATTCACTCCTTATAAAAAACCAACACTATCAATGACTATGGGTGATTCAGGGCAATCCACCACGGGTAGCATCCTACATCTCATCGCACGAGGTTTAGTGGTTGTAGGAATTCCTTCCTTGACCACGTGTGCTTTTCGAGATGGAACGATTTCTCTTCGGGAGAGAATCGCTTTCGCGTCGATAATAGATATTGAATTTGTCTCTTGCCTCCTTGGAATCATCTACCTGGAGCTATTGGTGATATCATGGAGGAGGAAAAGATCAATTGGAAGCTCCCTTCATGATTTCCCCTTGTTGAAGGTGGGATTCATCATCACCCTCATCTTGATTCCATCTTCTGTCCTTCATATTTTATTTACTCTAGCGATCCAAGATGTTCTTGTCGCCTTGTATATTGTCCTTGCATTCATGGCATTGCCTCTTACTATCGGGGTCATCCTGCGAGCTTTCATCAACAGGTGGGATATGGTGAAAATTAACAAGAACCTTCATGGGAAGAAAGACCTGAACGAGAGAAAGCCTCGGTGCCAAGAAGAATGCGCGAGGTGGCAGCATCAAGGGAAAAATGATCTCAAGCTCGATGCTGATGAATTAGTTTTTCATGGACGGTATCACCAGCACCCGCGCGCCTCCAGGAACCATCCATCACGATGGATGTCTAAACCTTGTTGTAGATACGCTTTACCTCTTCTTGTCGGGGTTACCATGGCATGTTTTATCATTTGTAAATGGAGGAAAATCTTCACGGGCTGTATCATGTGTGTTGTATTCATTGGCGGTATCGTCTTTAAAACCGGGTTTCGATTTGCGCATGAACAATTTGAACGGGATTTTTTGGACCTAGTTGGAGGTGAGCGCGTGGAACCACCTCTAGCAAACAATATTAGCGCCTGGTCTTGGGGAGATACCCCTCCCGTGTATTTTTTCTTACATCAAGAGAAACTACTCAATAACCTGAAACCGGAGCATGACATGAGTTTCTATTATTCCATGGAGCTACATCCGATGACGGGAATGGAGTTCGTCAAGCATGCGGGATTAAAACCCTCGTGGAGTGCCAAGTTTATGGGGATGGCGGCCAAGACCTTGGATTCGTGGATGAATTCAAAAGGGGGCGCTTGGGGGTTCAGGTATTGCATTGGTTGCTTGGGAGATGGGAAAATGGAACACCATGATGATTTAATAACCATGGAAGCTAGTTTAAGCTCCCTTTATGGCCCTGGCACATTAATTCCGATAGAACGGAGGAAACCCATGGCAACGTGTTTTATTGGGGACGAGCTTGAAACTGAAATTAACGTGCAATCGACATTGGCTCCCGACGTGATACCATTCATCCCCGTCGAGGTAGACCATCCAACATGCTTGGAGAATGAAATCACCGTGGGTAAGGTATTTGAGCCTGAATCTATCGCCACCACTTGTGATGCCGGCTTCATGCTGGATCATTTGAAGCGTGGATGCGGTATCTTCGGGGGGGAAACACGGGAACGAATAAACTTGATAAGCACAATCATCAAGGCTCCAATATCGTTACCACGTGTCATCATCGATGATCATGGCGATTTCCACGTTCCAGGGGCACGTGTCATGTTTCCGGGAAGGAATCTAAAGCTTAACCCGGCAATCCCTGCATTCTATGACATGATTAGCCGGGAGATGCTGGCTTCCATGTCAATGGAACACGTGAATCTCTTGGTTACCATGTTTAATGCATTGCTAGAATGGTCATCCACGGAGAAAGCCTCGTTCTTCAACAAGTACACCTTGGAATTGAGGAAAACATTGATTGATGGATTCCTTCCAAACATGAACGATCTTGGATTCTTGGATGAAGAATCTAAATTCGGGAATGGAAGCACGGTAAGGGATAAGATGGAGGTTCTTCTCGGTGGAAACATGCTTGACTGTTATAGTTTCGAAGACCAACCAGGTTTCGACATGATCCTTGGTGAACATGATATCATATTTGATCTATCTCACTTGCACGGTGTTCAAAAACAAGCATTCAAGGCATTCCTTTTGATCAAGATCGTGGAGTTCTCGAAATTCCAAGCAAATCAAGGTAAACCTTTGGATTTCCTGCTAGTAGTTCCAGAAATTGATAAATTAATCACTGGAAATGACCGTTTCAGGGATAAGGGAAAAGATGCCGCACTAGATAAAATATTCGGAGGGTTATCCAGCGTGGGAACGAGATTTGCATACAGTTGCCAGAGCGTGTCCAAGATCTCTTCCAACATGGTTCACAGGATGGGATGCATCATCGCATTCAGGCAAGCCTTGATAGAAGATGCCAAGATCATTGAAAACGTGCTGTATCTTGAAAATGATCAGGTTCACAACAAGCGCACCAGGCATTCATCGCACCAAGTCGAGTTCCTGGTGAAGATGCCACGTCATTTTGCATTCATGAAACGACCCGACGTGCCATCAAGTTTCATTATAAATCCATCAAGGTACCAGCGGGACAAAATGAACGGAATTACCAATAGAAGCCATTCAGGTAATGGCAAAAACACTATCCCCAGGGAGGAGAGAATCAAGCGGTTGATAAATGACATTTTGCGAGGGAACGATCTTGCTATCGGTGACATCATGAGGTTCCTGAACCGCACGAGAATGGTAAACAATGCAGGAATAAAGAAATCGAGCTTGAAGGAGATTATTTCCCCGTTCGTCGAAAAGCAGGTTAAACACAAGTATCCCATGAAACCTGTATCGGAAATCAAGAAATTGGTACACGTCCAAGTTTCAAAAATACTTGATCTGCTCGTGAAGCACGGGATCCTTGCCGTCCACGGGTACAATCCCAGCGGGATGAAGGGGGATATCTTGGTCAAACTATCAAGCACGGGGCGAGAGATCATGGAAACCATCGAAGGGAGTGAAACACGAGAAAGCGAAGAATCTGGTGACAACAATCCCCCCAGGGATTCCATTCTTGGAAATACAGCGGGAATATTGGATGAATTGAACCCAAGTTCAAAGCATTCGCAACTGCTTGGATTGCTGGACAAGCTGGTTGATGATAACAAGCTCGATGAAGCTGTAATGGTGTTACATGAAGCATCCATGGACATCTTTAGGCAACACGGTGATGCGAAAAACACTATTACTGGCATCAAGGAGCTTGAATGGGAGGTTAACAAATTGGCGTGTGATATGCACAATCACTTGCCAATTTCCCCCATGAGCTTTCAAAAAGCCCTGAAAGCATACCTGAAAGTCGTGAAACATGCATGCATCATTACAGGTGCTGAATGAAATGGTATCTAACACGAATTTCGCAAATATAGGCAGGTTCCTAATGAAGGAAGAGGATCCATCCATCAAAGCCAAGCACATGTTCCAATCACGGGGAATGATTTCCTTGGCAAAAAGCAGGATCCGGTTCATCGGACTAGCCATGGGAGTAGCATTTCTGTTTATCTTAGCCGTGGTGGAGAGCATCCTCATGCATGAGGTCCTCCTATGCTTGGTTCTCGGTACTACTGGTTTTTTAGTCGAATTCCTGATTTTCAAACTCGTTACGAATTGCAAACAGGTGTATATACACGCGGAATCCACGAATTTCATAGTGTCTAGATATGCAAATGCTTGGACCATCCAATGCGGTTTCAGGGCTGTTTGCAAGGGTAAAAACATTCGAGGAAAGCATAAAAGCCTCTTGCGTGTCATGGATTGCTACAAGGGAATAACTCTCAAGTTCATCGTGTCCAGGCATGTATTTCCAAGAATGACAACGCGCGAAGATGCCACGTGGTTCGACTCGGAAACCGAAGAGACGTTCCAGCTACCAGGGAATAGAGGTGGTTACGCATGGATAATTCTCATTCAAAAAGATCTCTCGATCATCAAGAACCGGGAGAAGCAGTTACAAGAATTCATGGAGGCGAGACACGTTCTCTCGCGGTGCATCCGGAATTCCTTCCCACATCACAAGTTCAACCCGTTACAAAAGGATGAATTGATGATTGCGCTGGGACTTCCTTGATACAAGTACCAACGTGAACGATGTCCGTGGATGGAGTGAAAAAAACGAGAGGTTCCCCCCGGGCGGGGGTGTCGCACGCGGCGCCAGAGTTTTTATTGCCGGTGGTCATCCTGAACCTTGGAGCTTTAACAGGTCTTGCCTATTGGCTGCCTGTAGATTTCCTTGCCGCCCTTCTCGACCACGAGGTCATGGGCAGCACACGATAGTCAAAAATCATAGATCCTGATGACCATCTCTAAAACGTTGAGCTCGGGATGTCCATCTTTTTCTTCTTCACCTTTCATGTAGTCTCACCGTGTATTGGTTATTTTATCATTGGTTCTGGTAAATTCAATCCTTCAAGGGCCTTGCCCTCGTAGATTGCCTTAGCTGTTTTCTTCAGGATCATTTCCACTCCGCCGATATTGTGATTGGTAGCCACCATCTGGTTTAATTTCTTGATGATGCCCTTCTCGTCCGTCCAGACATTGTAGATCAAGATGCCCCTGGGTGCTTCAGTCATGCCAACTCCCATTGCCTCCTTTGGTTCAACGCCGGAGACCATGATATCGTCTGACACGATATCGGGATCTTTCAACAGGGTCGCGCACATTTCAAGAGCTTCAACGATCTCTATGATTCTTGCCCAGTGTCCTGCGAATTGCATGTGGCACGGCCGTCCAACGGTATCCCTGAATTTTTCAAATGCTTCCTGAGCCATGGGAGTTGCCATTTTTTCCGCCGTGTTTAACATGGCAAGGGCATTCGTGGTAACAAGTCCTTCGGGATAACCAGCTTTCTTGGCATACACGTGCGTTGCATAAGAATGCGGAACGACATGTTCTGCAATGGCATCTAAATAATTGCGCGGGGCGAAGTCTTCATAATTTCCATCGTGATCCATCACGCGAAGATTACCCTCGTAGATATCGTGAACACCGTCCATGGTCAACCCGATGTAATACGTGGGAACGTTGGCAACGTTCTTGATGACATCCATGTAATCGTTCACGACTTTCAAGCCAAGATCAACCGTTTGCTTTGCAAAATCAACTTGTTCCTCGATCTGGTTCAGGAAGTAATCACGCCGTTCCTCGGTGAGCACCTTGGTTTGGCCGCCAGGTACAGCCGTCACGGGATGAATTGATTTGCCCCCAAGCTCTGCACAAAGGTTCTGGCCGAAATCCATCATCTTTAACGCCATCTTGCCAACCTCGGGCAAGGCACCGATTACTGAAACAACATTCCTTTTCTCTCTTGGAGCCAATGGACCATACAGGAAATCAGGTGCAGCAAGTGCGAAGAAATGCAAGGCGTGGGAAGAATATTGCTTGGCATTGATCATGAGCTTTCGCAGCTTGCGTGCGGGCTCGGTAATCTTGACATCCCACGCGTCCTCGATTGCTTTAGTTGGAGTTAAATGGTGAGGGATTGGACATATCCCGCATATGCGGGGCGTTATCCTGGGTAAAAACTCGGCTTGGCGCCCTTCAGCGAACTTCTCGAAAAAGCGCGTGGACGATATCATCAGCTTCACGTCCTTCACCGTTCCATCATCGTTCAAGATGACCTTCACGTCACCGTGACCTTCAAGTCTGGTAATTGGTTCTATTTTAAGTTCCTTGACCATCTTGCTTCACATTAGAAGATTATATTATACTATCTTTCTCCCGATCCTGAACCGGGATCCCTCCATTCACCAGGTAATCTCGATTCCTGCAAGGACAAGGAGTGCGATGTTAGAAATATCTTCGCATACCTTAAAATGTTTCACTAGATAGCTTATAATTGGATAATGACCCGGGTCATCCCTTTTCAGATGCTAAATTTTGAATAATCAAGTATTCCGGCGTTTCTACCTGAATTCATGCAGGTTTTCATTCATCAATCTTCAAGCGAGTTTCGATAAATGAGGAAATCAGTGAAGTGAATAAAGATTCAAAAAATAAGTGGTGCTTCCAGATGATACTCACGACTCGTGAAGATAGACATTGGCATGAAGATACGGATTGAGAGAAAAAAGATAACAAGATCATCACCCATCATGCAGTGCGTTGGATCTAGCGGGCTAATCTTTTCAGACTGCGAATCAATTTGGCGTGATGACCATTTGCAAATCGTTTGGGATCGATCCCATTCTTTCGCATTGTTTTCAGGTCCTTTTCGAGATCACGAACCAGCTTGGGCAATCCACTGCGAGAATGGTTGAAACAATACACCGGGTGGGTTTGTACCAGATGAATCTTTAACACCTCCAATGAAGTTAGACAATGTAGTAGTGCACATAGATATATAAAATGCTATTTTTAACATTGGTGTCATGTACGGTTCGGAACCGCCTCCCTTGTCAAGTAAGAAATCCCTTTTGGAAACGTTTTTTAATCTCCAGCGAACTTAAAGCTCGTAAATAACGGTTTTCTCAAAAATGCTCCCGTTCAGGTGAAATCCATTGTTCAAGAAACGTAGGATCAAGAAGGATTACGACGCTGCTTTGGCAGAGGGAGAAACAGGCGATGCAGAAAAGATCTTGAAAGAAAATCCATGGTTGCAAGATTATATCGAAGAGGATGATGACGCGGAAATTGGATTCAAGCAAATCTGTGGTGCCATCGGCATCATGGAGGACGAACTCCATGGTCCAGTCCCAATCGACGAGGTCCTGTATTGTTTGGAAATGGATTTTAGCAATAAAATGCCAGCATCTGAGCTTGAGAGTTTATTGATTTCACTTGAAGCGAAGAATTATATCAAGAACGAGGCTGGGGGATACACCCTCACGATTGAAGGTGGGAGAATTTGCGATAATTATCTCAACAAGATCTCTCGCGAGCTTCACCAGGAACTGGAACTAGATTCCATTTGAGCTAACTGAAAGTAACTATCAAGGAAGGTTATCTATTCATGGTTGAAAACAAGTGTGCACAGTGTGGTGGGACCCAATTCAGGACCGTTGTCGATGCGTGGATGAAGCGGACCTTTTCCTTCGTTGAAAAAGCGGGAACACTCAGAATGTGCGAAAGTTGTGGCGCTAAATACTACGTCTGTCCAAAATGCGGGTACCATGTGACCAGGGTCCATCCTGCCTTGGAGGCATGGGAAGTAGACAGTACCTGTGCAAATTGTGGGTTCGAAAACC
>WJJB01000011.1 GCA_014729935.1 Candidatus Bathyarchaeota archaeon
ACATCAATCATCTCGATGATAAAGTTGCCTATTTCGATGTTTCACCCCGGGAAATCATCACGAGCTTGGCAAAAGTGAATGAGATGCTCGGATTGCCACATTCCATCCATCTACATGGAAATAATCTCGGTCACCCGGGAAATTTTGAGATCACGAAGCAAACCTTGGACTGCGTGAAGGGCATTGAAGCATCAAAAGGAAGGGATACGACTTTACATATCACGCATTGCCAGTTCAACGCGTATGGTGGAACTGGTTGGAATAATTTTTGTTCCGGAGCAGAACCAATTGCAGAATACATGAATGAACACAAGAATGTAACTCTTGATGTCGGCCAAGTCATCCTTGGTGCCAATACAACAACCATGACCGCAGATTCACCCTGGGAGCACTCTCTGTACCATATATCTGGAATGAGCTCCTGGGGGGTAAAACCCGGGGTGAAATGGATAAATGGACATGCTGAGGGAGAATCCGGGTCTGGAGTCGTGCCCTACATATTCAGTCCCAAGGTATCGGTGAACGCTATTCAATGGGCGATTGGCTTGGAACTGTTTCTCATGATGAAAAATCCCTACCAGGTATTTCTCACGACGGACCATCCAAATGCCGGGCCGTTCACGCATTATCCCGAGGTTATTTCATGGCTCATGTCCAAGAAAACGAGGGATGAAAAACTTGCAGGCATTCACAAGCTCGCCACCGAGAGAACGAAACTCGGTGATCTCGACAGGGAATACAGTTTGGAGGAAATAGCAATCATCACCCGTGCGGGAACGGCAAAGTGCCTTGGCATGAAAGAAAAGGGCCACCTGGGTATCGGAGCGGAGGGTTCCGTCACCATCTTGGACCTCCCTCGCGAAGGGTACACGGGACAGGATATCGTGAAAGCGTTCAAGAATGTTAACTGTACCATCAAGGAGGGAACTATCGTGTCACGAGATGGCTTGGTTGAAACCTCGATGCTTGGTTCAACTATTTGGACAGATCCTGGTAAACCAAATAGCAAGTATGATGCAGTAGTGGAAAGGATAAAGGACGAGTGGATAAAGCGTTACACGGTGAGCTATAACAATTATCCCGTGTTCGATAGCTACGTTCCAAAGCAGAAAATCGTGAAAGCTAAAAATTGAACTTAAATACGTGGAGGAATCACGAGCATGGTATTGATAAAGGAGCAAATCAAGAAAATCGATAAATCAATTGTAGAGGAAGTAGTGGAAGACGAGCTGCTGGAACGATTCAAGAGTTGCTACCAGTGCGGGACATGCACGGGT
Source organism: Candidatus Bathyarchaeota archaeon (assembly GCA_014729935.1). Taxonomy (GTDB): domain Archaea; phylum Asgardarchaeota; class Lokiarchaeia; order Sigyniarchaeales; family Sigyniarchaeaceae; genus WJJB01. The sequence continues at coordinate 1,278 of WJJB01000011.1, forward strand.
GGCTGTCCTTCTGGCCGCCGAGCTGCCATTCGGACACGGGATGTGATTCGACAGGCACTAGTTGGCCTAGATGATGACTTGCTCTCATCGGATTTACTCTGGCTATGCAGCACCTGCTATACTTGCTATGAGAGATGCCCTAGGGACGTTCCCACTACCGATATTATCATCAAGTTGCGTAACATTGCTTCCCACCGGGGACTGATGAAGGGGCCACATCTTGCCGTTTCAAAGATGCTAATAGAAACCGGTCACGGCGTTCCCATTAATGATGAAAAGTGGTCAAACTTGCGAAAAAGTCTCAAGTTGACTCCACTTCCACCAACAGTGCATTCCTTTCCCGAGGCTGTGAAGGAAGTGCAAACGATCATCAAGGAATTGAAGTTTGACGAATTAATAGCCTACGGCGAGGAAGTGAAGAAAAAATTGGCAGAGGAAGAAAAGAAGCGAGCCCCCGAACGTATCGAGGAGCTCGAGGCAGAATTGAAGCAGCTCAAGGAGGAAGCTGGAAAATGACCGAATCGAGCGATATCACAAGGGATTACGATCTCTATCTCGGATGTGTTGCCCCAAACAGGTATCCCATGATAGAGGCATCAACGGTGCAAGTGTTCAAGAAACTTGGCATTAATCTTCACGATATGAAAGGGGCTAGCTGTTGCCCTGCGCCAGGCGTGTTCAGGAGTTTCGATATACCCACATGGAGGGCAATCGCATCGCGGAATATCACCATTGCCGAGCAAGACCGGAGAGATATCGCGGTGATGTGCAATGGGTGTTTCGGAACCCTCCTTGAAGCAAATCATCTTATGAACTCGCATCCGGACCAACGGACTGAGACCAATGCCATACTCGAGAAAGTGGGACGGCAATTTGAGGGAACAGTGAAGGTGCGCCATATCATTGATATTCTTTACAATGATGTTGGTCCCAAGGCAATATCGGATATGGTCATTCAGCCATTACGTGGCGTGAAGGCAGCAGTTCATTATGGGTGTCATCTCTTGAAGCCATCCGAAACAAGGCCTTGGGGAAAGGATGAGAATCCAACCTTTTTCGATGATATTGTTGAAGCATCGGGTGCTGAAAGTATAGATTACAAGGATAAGTTCATGTGTTGCGGTGCTGGTGGTGGTGTCCGTGCTGCGATAAAGGACGTCTCGATGGATTTCACGAGAGAGAAACTGAGCAACATGAAAGATGCAGGGGTTGATATCATAGTTGATTGTTGCCCGTTCTGTCACTTGCAATTTGATCTTGGTCAAGTTGAAGTGAAGGCCATGTTCGGTGAGGAATATCGCTTTCCCGTGATATATATCTCCCAATTATTGGGATTGGCCATGGGTATCAGCCCATACGATCTGGGATTGATCGCTACCAAGGACAAGCCCCCTGGCACCCCGCCATTCATCCCAACAGAACCGTTTGTAAAGAAAGTAGTGGAGGGTATGTGAAAATGGTAAATTCAGACGAGGAACCACGCATCGGAGTATATATTTGCGATTGTGGAGTAAACATTGCTGGCGTGCTTGATAATGACGAGCTCAGGGAATACGCGGCAACGCTCCCAAATGTCGTGAAATCAGAGCGCTACAAATTCATGTGCTCCGAGATCGGCCAGAAACTAATTCAAGAAGACATTGAAAATGGTGAAATCAATCGTGTCGTGGTGGCAGCATGTTCCCCACGAATGCACGAAAATACATTCAGGAAAGCAACCCGGGAAGCCGGCTTGAACGAGTTTTTATTTGAACAAGCAAATATCAGGGAGCATGATTCATGGGTGCACATGAGACAGCAGGATGACGCGCAATCCATCGCCCAAGATATCGTGCGCATGGCAGTGGCGAAAGCTTCAAAGCTGGAACCGCTCGAGGTTATGAAAGTTGAAGTAAAACCCTCGGCACTGGTTATCGGCGCGGGAATTGCAGGTATTAACGTTGCAAAGGATTTGGGAGATCAGGGCTTCGATGTTACTCTAGTAGAAAAAACTCCAACCATTGGAGGCCACATGGCACAACTGGATAAGACGTTTCCCACGATGGATTGCTCGGCATGCATTATCACTCCAGAGATGGTTGAAGTGGGCAACCACCCAAATATTAACATCCTCAATTATGCCGAGGTTACGAAGGTTGATGGTTTTGTAGGAAACTTCAAGGTTGAGATTACCAAGAAGCCGCATTACGTGGATCAAGAAGCCTGCACTGGATGTGGTGGTTGTTCTGATGTATGCCCGGTAATAACTGGAAACGAGTTTGACGAGGGAATGAAAGAAAGGAAAGCAATTTACCTGCCATTCCCGCAAGCAGTGCCGAATAAGTTTACCATCGACATGGATCATTGTATCAAGTGCGAGTTGTGCAAGGATGAATGCGAGCCAGATGCCATTAATTTTGACGATAAACCAAAGAAGATCGAGAAGGAATTCGGAACCATCATTGTCACAACGGGATACAAGGCTTTCGATCCCAGTGATTACACCCCCTATGGTTTTGGCAGGTTCCCCAACGTGATAACGGGATTACAAATGGAACGGGAGTTATCCTCGTTCGGGCCTACCGTTGGGAAACCAGTGAGGCCCTCGGATGGTAAAGCTCCTCATTCAATTGCCTTCTTCCAATGCGTTGGAAGTCGAAGCTTCCAACCTGGCATGAATAATTATTGCAGTCGGGTTTGCTGCATGTATGCCATGAAACAAGCACGGCAGTACAAGGAAAAGCATCCAGAGGCAGAGATATACATCTTGTACATGGATATCAGGGCATTCGGAAAGGGATACGAGGAATTTTATGAAATTGCCGCGAGGGAATATGGCATCAATTTCATCAGGGGACGGGCAGCCGAGGTGTTTGAAAACCCGGAAAATAATAATATAATCATCCGCGCGGAGGATACCTTGCTCAAGCGTCCCATTGAGCTTGAAGTGGATATGGTCGTTCTTTCGGTTGGTTTGGAAGCCCAGGAGGATGCAACTGTAATCAGCAGGTTGTTGAACGTGTCCCAAACAGCTGACGGCTTCTTCATGGAAGCACATCCCAAGCTACGCCCGATCGATACCTTAAGCGATGGAATTTTCGTTGCAGGGGTGGCACAAGGACCAAAGGATATCCCGGATACAGTGGCACAAGCAAAAGGTGCAGCAAGTGGTGCAGCATCGCTGATGGCACAAGGTGAGGTTGAAATTGAACCCTACTTCTCTGTAATTAACAATGCGCTTTGTTCCAGCTGCTTGAGTTGCGTGGATCTCTGTCCTTATACCGCAATTTCTTACGACAAGCTTGCGAATCTCGTGACGATCAACAAGGCATTGTGCAAGGGATGTGGTACTTGCACTGCGGCATGCCCATGTAATGCGATCACGCAAAACCATTTCAAGGTTAGCCAGATCATGGCAATGATCGATACTGCCATTCCAACCAGGTGAATCATGCATGGTAGAGACAAAAGATAAAATTGGAGCTGTTGAGGCGCCGGGATGGAAGCCCTACATCCTGGGCATTTTTTGCAACTGGTGCTCATATGCGGGAGCAGATGGGGCGGGTACTGCAAGGATGCAACGTCCTGCAGTATTGCGGATTATCCGTGTCATGTGCTCGGGACGGGTCGAGCCAGAATTCGTGTTCAGGGGATTGAAAAATGGCGCTGATGGCGTACTTGTTTCCACTTGCCATCCCGGCGACTGCCATTATGTTACGGGTAATTACAAAACCTTCAGGAAAGCACCCTTGATATCCAAGTTCCTCGAGCAAATGGGAATAAATCCCAAGAGATTCAGGTTGACCAATGTATCCGCTAGCGAGGGAGCAGAACTCACCGAGATCATTGAAGATTTCGTCGAGGAACTCCACGAGATAGGGCCGAGCCCTTTTAAAAACAAGAAAGAATGATGATTCACATGACTGCAGAACAAAACTATGCGATAAATGTAAACTTCTACAAGTGCACTGGTTGCGGTGATTGCATGACCGCATGCCCCGAGAACCAAGATGCCAAGCGAGAAGTTGGGTACTTGGATGAATCAAACGCGGTAATTCTCGTGAAAAGTGCAAATGTTCAAGTTATTCACGAATCCTTATGTACTGGCTGCGGATCATGCATACCAGCATGTCCAGTAAGTGCTATTGATATCGTGATGAAAGGTGATTAAGGTGTTTCCACGGTTATCGCGCGAGATCACCGATTCAGAGCAGGTGGCACAGAAGAAATTCCTTGTTCGTGACTTGAAACTGGTCGTGGATAAGAATAAGTGTGTAAATTGCGGCACGTGCATCTTGGCTTGTCCCAATAACGTGATAAAGGCAGGAGCCCCTTGGCACACGACATCAATAGTCTTAGACCCAGATGCGTGCTCGTATTGTGGAGTTTGCGTGTACATGTGCCCCCTCCACGCGCTGAGACTTGAAATTGATGGTGAGGAAATCACAACCGATGACATGATCTTGGTTGAGAAAAAAGCCCTACCAGAATTGAAAGGACCGGAAGTTGAATGTGAAAACAAACGCGATGAAAATGGGAATCCATTGAAAGCGAAACATTACATGGAGGGACACCTCGTGTATCACGAGGATTTATGCCAAACTGGCTGTCGAACATGCGTCGTTAATTGCCCGACCAAGGCAATATACTTCAGGCGTGGGAAAGCCTGGGAGCGAGGCGAGGTATTGCAATTGGATCGGGAAAAATGCATATACTGTGGTGCTTGTGCATTCACGTGTCCCGTTAGTGCAATTGAGATCAAGCGAACCGAGATCAAGCATGGCGATACCTTCAATACACCGTTCTGGCCAAATATCAAGAAAAGAATACTCGATTTCCATACAAAGAAAGACCAGATCAAGGAGTGAATAACAAGATGTTCCCAAGATTAGACCATAAGATCACTTCAGATAAGCAATTTGCAGAAAAAAGATTTCTCGTGAGGAGCGCGAGGTTAGAACTAGATAAGGATAATTGCAGGAATTGCGGCGTGTGCCTGAATGCTTGCCCCAATGATGTAATAACCCGGGGGGCACCCGGTGCATCGATTAAAACAACAGGCGATCAAGTAATGGCAGGTGTGTTGCTTGATCCCGATTCTTGTAGTTATTGCGGCGTGTGTAGTTACTTGTGCCCATTTGATGCCCTTACCCTCTTCATTGATGGTGAGCCCGTGAAGGATGAGAAATTACAACTCGTGATCAAGGGCGCTTTGCCAGAACTCGATGCCAAGGAAGTACAATTGTTGGATGGAAAGAAGGGAAAGCATTTCATGGATGGACACTTGGAGTACGACGAGGATAAATGCCAGAGTGGTTGCCGGACATGCACCAACCTATGTCCAACAGGTGCTCTCTCTTTCGAGAAGCGGGATCCATGGCAAGTGGGTGAAAAGTTCGTGATAGATCGTGATGCGTGCATCTATTGCGGTGCGTGTGCGTTTTCGTGCCCCTCCAGTGCAATAAAAATATTCAGGGATAAGATCATGATCAAGGGTGAATTTAGTGATCCATTTTGGCCTGATATCGAAAAGCGATTATTAATTTTCCACGGGACGTTTGAATGATGGAGGAGATGAGAGATACATGGTAGAAACGATAGAGTTTGAATTAAAGCAAAGCTTGGATTTTCCCATCGAGGTCGATGCGATATGCCCCGACGTGATTGCTGGTAAATCAATCGATGAGGTCAAGGGGCTCCCGGCATATGAAGGAAAGGTGGTTCGTAAACTTGCAGATTTTTTCAACATATCGGGATCTGTGGGGAAAGAACCATCTAACGTAAGGATTATCGTAAAAAATTCCAACATGAAGGTCAAGCGAATTGGTGAACGGATGAGCGATGGTGAAATCGTTATCCACGGTGATGCAGGCATGCATGTTGGTGACATGATGACTGGAGGAAAAATCACCATTAATGGTGACGCGGATCATTACGCAGGCGTTAACATGAAAGGTGGGATCCTTTCCGTGTCTGGAAATGCGGGCAATTACCTCGGTGGTGCATATAGGGGTGACTGGCGAGGGATGTCCGGTGGGAAAATCATCGTGGAGGGAAATGCTGGTTTTGAAATAGGTGCATGGATGCGTGGCACGAAGAAAACCCGAGAGAATGGGGAACCACTTATACATGTAAAGGGAAATTGTGGGTTGCATCCTGGCCATCATAATCATGGTGGATTCATCGTCATTGAGGGCGATTGCAAGGGAAAGGCTGGAAGTGAAATGGGCAGGGGGGATGTCGCGGTGCTTGGCAAGACAGAGATCCTTGCATCCTTCGTGAAAACAGACGAGACGGCTTCAGAAATTCCCGCAATAAATATTAAGGGACCTTTCACCATTTACAAGGGCGACACGGGTGTTGGTGGAAAGGGCAAGCTGTACGTCAAATGATCTTTCCCGCTACTCCCTCTTTTTATCAGTTTTGCGAATGAAAACCCGCCTCTTTAGTTTAGGCAGTGATAGTTCAATCTTGAAATCTTTCACGCCGCACTTGGTTTCAACCTGCTATTAGTTTAATATATCACGGCGCGCTTTAGAGCTTGATCTAGCGATTCATGAATGGAGTAGAGTTGAAAACACGTGAAAATGGTTCTTATACATTCAGATGGCATGAACGTGGAGAAATTAAAGGTTGCCACAACGTCACCTCAAGACTTCAAGGAAAAATCGATAAAAATGGATGGAAATGTGCTCTTGAGTTTAATCTCGGTTGAAGATCAGGATACCTTTGATATTAACCTGATAGCTGAGCAGGCTGCCGACGTGATCATCGATGCTAAAGAAATGATCGAGAATTTTCCAGAAAAAATTAAGGTGGATAATGAGGCCATCGAAAAGTATAACGCGAAATTGAAGGAAGGCGCAAAACCCCGTAAGAAAAGAGAGCTCATCCTTCCAGAGGATCAATATACGGTAGATGCAGTTATGGTGTACCCGTGGGCTCATTTGAGTGGTTTCTTGAGTAATGAGAAAAACGCCATGGACGTGTTTCCCCGGGTTGTTGAAATTCTCGAGGGACGTGGCATCAAGGCACGATATTCGCCGTTTGGCTGGTACAAGGCTTTCCAAGTTAAATGCTTGGGTCATGAAATAGCCGAAATGTACAGGGATGTGAAGCTCGCCATTCAACCAAAGGAGCATGTGGAAAATACCACGTTCCATCTTGCCACACCCTCCGGCGAGTTACTGGAGTTCGAGCTTAACAAGAAAGGACGCGTGATAATTCCCGAAGAAATAAGAGGCGAGGAGTTCAGGGACCTGAGAGATTTTCTCGATTCCGAGGTATCAAAGAAGAAACGAAAGGATACTGGACGTGAACCTGCGCATATCAAGTACATGCAGCGCTTTGAACTCACAGATTTTGACGAAAACACCGATAAGGGAAACTTGCGCTGGTATACCAATGGCGTGATCATGAAAAACCTCATCCGGCAGCACATCATGGATAATTGCATCGACTTTGGGGTCATGCTGGTTGATACACCCATCATGTATAACGTGACCAACAAGCGACTCACTGCTCAGACGGCACGGTTTCCAGCCCGCACCTATTGGGTCATTTCGGGAAGCAACCGTTTCTTACTACGTTTTGCTGGAGATTTTCTCCAATTCTCGATGCTTGGAAACATGAATCTCTTGGAAAAATACCTTCCCTTGCGTCTATACGAGTTTGAGCAATATGATTTCAGGCGCGAGCAAGCTGGTGAGGTTATCGGTCTCCAACGGCTCAGGGGATTTCACATGCCAGATTTGCATACCCTTTGCAAGGATAGGCAGGCTGCCATCGAAGAGTTCCAACGACAATACGAACTTGATTCACGTCTCATGGGAGATTACAGCTTGAAATCCTTCAATATTTACAGG